>DATDLP010000150.1:0-2728 GCA_036519255.1 Croceibacterium sp. | reverse complement strand
TCCCGGCCCGCCGAGGGAACCGGGAGCCCCTGTTTTCGCAGGGGTGCGAGCCCGGGCTGCCCCCGCAACTGTGACCGGGGAGCCGCGTCCCATTCACGCCACTGGGTCAACCGGGAAGGCGGGGCGCGGTGGCGATCCGGGAGCCAGGAGACCTGGCCGTGACGGTCGTTCGGCGCCGGGCGGGGTGCACCGGAGGCCAGCGGAGAGGCGCGCAGCCGCGCGCCCTCCCGCCATGAACGGCGAGTCCGTTCATGGAGGGAAGAATGCAACGCAGTCACCTGATACTTCTGGCAATGGTTGCCGCGCCGCAAGCGGCGGCGGCGCAGGACAGCGCGCCGGGCGCGACGGATGCCGAGGAGCAGATCGTCATCGCCGACACAATCCGCGAGAGCTACATCACGATTCTTGCGACAGGCACGCGCCAGTACCTGCTGCACAACGGGCAATCGATCGCGGCGTTCGAGCGCGCGGATATCGAATCGGTCCAGGGCCCGGACCTGACCCGCCTGCTCGAGCGATCGCCCGGCGTGACCTTCAGCCGTAACGGCGGACCGGGCAGCTTCACCGGCGTCCGCGTGCGCGGCGCCGAGGGCGAGCAGTTGCTGGTGCTGCTCGACGGCGTGCGGGTGGCCGATACGGCGTCGCCCGGCGGCGGGTTCGATTTCGGCAACCTGCTGATGGGCAATCTCGCCAAGGTCGAGCTGCAGCGCAGCTCGAACAGCACGATCTGGGGCAGCCAGGCCCTCGGCGGGGTGCTCGCTGCGACGACCGACAGCAGCGAGGCGTTCTCGACCTCGCTCGAATACGGCGATAACGACACCGTCTACGCCACCGCCGGGGCCGGGCTTTCTGCCGGCCCCGCCACGCTCTCGGTTCGTGCGGGACACTACACGACCGAAGGCTTCTCTTCCGCAGCCGGCGGCACCGAGGCCGACGGGTTTCGCCAGACCGAGCTGGCCGGCCGGGCAGAGGTCACCGTGTTGCAGGGCCTGAGCGCTTTCGTCACCGGGCGCGCGGCCGATGGGAGGCTCGAGATCGACGGCTTTCCCGCACCGGCTTTCACCCTTGCGGACACCGCCGAGTACCAGGAAACGCGCCAGCGCTCGGGTGCGGCGGGCGTGCGGTACTGGAGCACCGACCTCGAGCTGCAGGCCGCGGCCTCGATCGCCGATACCGAGCGCGACAGCTTTGATCCAGCGTTCGGCCCGGACCCGAACTACACCACCGACGGCGAGAGCGAGCGCGGCGAGCTGCGCGGGCGGTGGAGTTTTGCGCAGCATCTTGCGCTCGACTTCGGCGCCGAGAAGGAGTGGCAGCGGTTCTCGTCGCTGTTCGATCCGTTGCGCGAGACCGCGATCGGCGGCGGTTATGCCCAACTCGACTACGACGGCCGCTCCCTTCACCTCGCTGCCGGCGTGCGCCGCGACGAGCACCGCGACTTCGGCGGCGAGTGGAGCTTCGGCGCCGATGCCGCGTGGGACCTCGAGCCGGTGCGGCTGACTGCCTCCTACGGCGAAGGGTTCAAGGCGCCGACGCTGTTCCAGCTGCATTCGGACTTCGGCAACGCCGCGCTCGCGCCCGAGCGAAGCCAGAGCTTCGACGCCGGGGCCAGCGTTAATATCGGTTCGGTCACGCTAGGCCTGACGGCATTCCGCCGCGATACCGAGGACCTGATCGGCTTCGTCAGCTGCTTCGGGGTGGCCACGGGGATCTGCACCGGGCGGCCGTTCGGGACTTACGACAACATCGGCCAGGCGCGGGCCCAGGGGTTCGAGGCCCAAGCCGACGTGCAGATCGGCTATTTCGTCACCTTCGGCGCCGCCTACACGTTGCTTGATGCCGAGGACCGCACGCCCGGCTCGGCGACCGAAGGGAACGATCTCGCGCGCCGGCCGAAGCACACACTGACGCTGACCGGCGATTGGCGGCCGAGCGACGAGGTGTCGCTCGGTGCCGACTTGCGCGTCGTTTCGGACAGCTACGACGATGCCTTCAACACCGTGCCGCTCGACGGCTATGCCACGCTCGCACTGCGCGGCGAGTGGGATGCGAACGAGTGGGTCACGCTGTTCGGCCGTGTCGAGAATGTATGGGACGAGGACTACCAGACCGCCGCCGGCTACGCGACCGAGGGCCGCGCCGCTCATATCGGGGCGAGGGCGCGGTTTTGACGGTGCGCCCGCGATTCCTCCCTCGTCGGAGAAACTTCGCGGCCGCATGCACGCTCGTGCTGGCCGGGTGCTCGCCGTTGCCCGTGCCCGAGCAGCAAGCCCACCCGACGATCGTCAGCCTCAACCCCTGCACCGACGCGGTGCTCGCCGAAGTTGCCGAGCCCGGGCAGATTCTCGCCGTCTCGCACTACAGCCACGATCCGCGCGCGACCTCGCTGCCGCTCGCCGAGGCGCGGCGGTTTCGCGCGACCGGCGGCACGGTCGAGGAGGTGCTCGCGCTCGATCCCGACCTGGTGGTGGCGGGCAGCTTCCTCCCGCCGGCCACGGCACAGGCGTTCGACCGGCTCGGCATTCGCGTCGAGACGTTCGGCATCGTCGCCGATCTCGCGGAAAACGCCGCGCAAATCCGCCGGCTTGCTGCGTTGGCCGGGCACCCCGAGCGGGGCGAGGCGCTGCTGGCGCGGATCGACGCGGCGCTCGCGGCAGCGCGACACGAGGGGCCACCGGTCGTCGCGCTGCTGTGGCAATCGGGCGGGATCGTGCCTGGCGAGGGGACG
>DATDLP010000149.1:0-2012 GCA_036519255.1 Croceibacterium sp. | reverse complement strand
AAGACGCGCTCGACGCCCTCGCCGAAGCTCATCTTGCGAACGGTGAAATTGCTGTTGATGCCGCGGTTCGAGCGGGCGATGCAGACGCCTTCGTAGTTCTGCACGCGGGTACGCTCGCCCTCGACCACGCGCACGCCGACGCGCACGGTGTCGCCCGGACGGAAGTCGGGGATGGTCTTGCTCTCGTTGAAAGCAGCGATGGCTTCCGCCTCGAGCTCCTGGATCAGGCCCATGATGGGTTCCTCTAGTCCTCGCGCCGCGCGCCAGAGGCAGATCGGTCCCGAGCGCCACCGTGGCGCTCCCAAAGGTCCGGCCTGCGTGACCGTGTATCGTCTTCCGCCTGGCGTTTCCGCCACGCGGCGATCTTCGCATGATCCCCCGATCGCAGCACTTCAGGGATCGTGCGCCCTTCCCATTCCTGAGGTCGGGTATAGTGCGGATATTCGAGCAGTCCTTCTTCGAAGGATTCCTCGGACCCGCTTGAAGGCGCGCCCATTACGCCCGGAAGCAGGCGAATGCAAGCGTCGAGAATGGCCAGCGCGGCGGGCTCTCCGCCCGACAGAACGATGTCGGAAAGGCTGACCTCCTCGACGCCCCTGCCCTCGAAAATCCGCTCGTCGAACCCTTCGAACCGGCCGCACAGGATCGTGACGCCCGGCCCCGCCGCCAGCTCGCGAATCCGCGTCTGTGAGATCGGCTTGCCACGCGGCGTCATCGCCAGCACCGGGCACTCGGGCTGCAGCGCCCGCGCATAATCGATCGCCGCGGCGAGCACGTCCGCCTTGAGCACCATCCCCGCCCCGCCGCCGGCCGGCGTGTCGTCGACGGTGCGGTGCTTGTCGGTGGCGAAGTCGCGGATTTGCACAGCCGCGAGCGACCAGGCCCCCTCGGTCCGCGCCCGCCCGGCGAGCGACACGCCGAGCGGCCCGGGGAACATCTCCGGGTAGAGGGTGAGGACGGTGGCAGCGAAGGTCAATCGAAGGCTCCCGCCACAAGCCTGAAGCGGCGCTCAAGCCGTCTCGTCAGCACGAACGCTGCGGGCAGGCTTACAACGAGATGGCTTGCGGCATATACAACGTAGAAATCAAGGTCGCCGTCGCCGCCGAATACGCCCGCTGCAAGGCCGGGTCCGATGGTCAACAGCGGCCCGCAAAGTCCGGCGGCGATCTGACGGATGTCGCGTTCCAACCGATGACCGCCAAGGAACAGCAGCAGTACCATCCCGCTGCTAACGAAGCCGGTCACGATCAGTGACACGAGCCAATTGATCGTTTCCATCACAGCGGCTTCCATATCTCTGCCGGCGTGCGCTCGCGTTCCGCCACCAGTTCCTCACGGATCCACTCGCGGAACCGCTCGATCTTGCGCACACCGACGCGGCTCTCCGGATGCACGAGCCATTGCGCGTTGAGCCATTGCGCATGCCCGGCGCGCGCGCCGGGCACATAGATCGTGTCGAACGGCTGCACCAGCCGCCCGCTGTCGAGCTCGGCGCGCCAGTACATCGGGGTCATCATCGCCACGCCGAAGCCGCCCTGGATCGCGGTCGCCTCCTGCAGCTGGCTGTCGAGCACCACGCCCTGGCGCGGCGGCGGGGTGGCGATGCCGACTTGCGCGAACCAGCCAGCCCACAGCGAGTCGTTCGGCGCGAGCCGCTCGACCCTGAGCAGGTCCTCGGGGCGCTCGATCGCGTTGGCCTCAAGGAACGCGCGGGTGCAGATCGGAGTGAAGTGCTGGCGGAACAGAAAGTCGGCGCGCAAGCCGTCCCACTTCCCGTGCCCGGCGCGGATCGTCGCGTCGACCGTGCCGCGGGCGAAGTCGATCATCTTGTTGTTCATCGACATCCGCACCGCGAGGTCGGGATAGCGGACCTGGAACCGGCCGATGCGCGCGCTGAGCCAGGTGCCGCCGAACGAGACCGCGGTGTCGAGCTCGAGCACGTCATCGTCCTCGCCGCGCAGCGCGGCGAACGCCTCGGCTATGCCGGCGAAGCCGCTGGTGAGCGCGGGGAG
>DATDLP010000148.1:0-2949 GCA_036519255.1 Croceibacterium sp. | reverse complement strand
CCACTCGCAACTACGATCCGGCGGCAACGCTCGTCGCGCCCGGCACCGCGCAGGCCCGCGGCGCGGCGGCGGTCGAGCAAGCGTACACCGCGCTGCTCGCCGACCCCAATTTCAAGATCGCGATGGAGCCCGGCGAAGGTTGGGCGTCCGAGAGCGGCGAGTTGGCGGTGACCGCCGCCACCGGCTCGGTCACCCTGACCGACGCCGCGAGCGGCCGGCCGGTCACGCTGCCGATCGCCAACCAGACCGTGTGGCGGCGCGAGGACGGCGTCGGCTGGAAGATCGTCGCCGAGCACAACGCGGCACTTCCCCCGGTCGCTGGCGGTGGCTGATCCGTGCGCGGCTTACACCGCCGCCGCCTCGGCCCGCCGTGCGCCCTCGATCCTGCGCAGGTAGGGATCGTTGAGGAACGTGCCGAACGGAAACAACGCCGCCACGAAAGTCCGCAGCCACCCCCACGCCGACAGCCCCTTGCCCGGCAGGCACACTGCCATCGCCACGAGATAGGCCAGCCAGGCCACGCCGTGGGTCATGCCGACCGGCGGCACCAGCCGCGGATCGCCGAACCAGTACTTGAGCGGCATCGCCACGAGAAACAGCGCTATCGTGGTCACGCCCTCGAACAAGGCAACGAAGCGGAACAGGCGCAGCATGAGTTCCATCCGGTTTGGGTGAATCGCTGCCTTCGGAACCGAAGGCTTGTTTCCCTCTACCGCGCTTTGCGGGCAGGTCGAGGCCTTCGCCGTCACGCGGCGCTACCCGGTCTCTCTGAACAGTTGCTTGGGCATGCGCGCGGAGCCGCTTTGACCAATGAAGCCCCGGCTAGAGGGCTCCGCCACGTGTCCTTGTCCAGTCGAAGTCCGCAAGGTCGAGATGTCCGAGGCGATACGTGAGGCGCACGCTGACCTGTCGGGATCGATCCTCGTTGACCAGCACAATCGTTGCGTGGGCAGGATCGCGAGGATCGACCGGGACAGGCATGGTTCCGTGTTCGGAATATTCAAATCGGTCATGGGGTCGCAAGGCTTGGGCCAAGCGCTCCATCCCCTCCGGATAGCTCCAGCCTCCAGGCAGATCGCCGCTGGCGACCGTCATGAAGCGGGTTTTCTTGCTCACGTACGGATGACGGCAGGATGCGCCGTCTCGCGCGACGCATCGCAGGATGGCGACGCCCGTCCGATGGTAGAAATCGTGCCTCTCGTTCGAATAGGCAATCGATTCCCATGTCCTGTTCTCCGGCATCGACCCGGTATCCTGTCCGCTGTCGGCAACGCCCTCGTTTTCGCCGTCGCAGCCGGCAATCAAGGGTGTCGCGAGCATGAGACCCGCAAGAAAAGCAAAGCGCGACATGGATACCGCCAAGCGTGAACAACCGGCGCCGCCATATCGACCAATCGTTGCGATATCCTGCTGTGGGGACGATTGCCGCAGCTTTCGGCAGAGGGCGAATCAGGTTGGGCGGCCTCCCCGCCACTCGCTCGGCGTCCGCCCGAACCGCTTCCTGAACGCCCGCGCGAAGTACCCCGGGTCGAGGAACCCGCAGCGGAACGCGATTTCGCCCACGCTGAGCCCGCCCGCGCGCGGATCGCTCAGCATGTCGCTCGCGCGGTCGAGCCGGGTCGCGGTCAGCTCCTGCACGAAGCTCGTGCCGCTGCCGGCGAGCAACTGCTGCAGGTAGCGCTTGGAGATGCCGAGCTCGCCTGCCAGCCCCTCGGGCGACAGCTCCGGGTCGGCGAAGTCGCTCTCGATCCGCCGCAGGATCTGCCGCGCGAGCTGCCCGCGGTGGCGGCTTTCGGCGGCGGGCTCGTGGAACCCGGTGGCGAGCGTCAGCAGCGTGCCGACCTGCTCGGCGATCATCGGGCGGGGCAGGGGGGTCTGGTCGATCCCCTCGGCCATGGTCTCAAGCAACGAGCCGAGCGGTGCGCCCCAGCCTCCCGAGGCCGACACCGGCTGCCCGAGCAGAGCCCCCGGATCGGGCAGGTAGCGGTCGAGCCAGCCGAGCGGCATCATCAGGTCGATCGCCTCGTGCGCGGTGTCCATCTCCATCTGGTAGAATCGCGTGTTGTCGAGCAGCACGAACTCGCCGGGCCGCACGGTGAAGCGCTTGCCGCCCATCCGGGTCTTGAGCGCACCCTTGCGCGCGTAGACCAGCTGGATCGACGGGGTCGCGCTGCCCGCGCCGCTGCCGTTGTGCACCACCCGCTGCGCCGGCGCCTCGAGCCGCAGCAGCCGCAGCTGCCCGACCCCGTGGCTGCTCCACCGCGCGGCGAAGTCGCTCTCGTCGAACACGCACACGTCGATCGGGGCGATCGTCCGCGCCGCCCAGTCGCGCCACTGCCGCACCGCCTCGGGCCGCGCCAGCCCGGCGGAAGTCCAGCTCATGTCGTCGGGGGCGGGCGCGGGGTGCATCGGGACAGCCTACCCGGTTCGATTGCCCGCGCAAGCGGCACGGGCGAGTCGCAGCCCCACGCGCGCCTGTCCCACGGCCGATCGGCGGTTTTGCGCTTTCGCCGCTCGCTCAGCCCGCTACTGACGTCGGGGCACGACCCGGGGGGAGGATGCGAATGATTCCGTTGCGCCGCTTGCTGCTCCTAGCCGCCGCGATGCTGGGTCTGTGGGCGACCGCCGCCCAGGCGCAGGATTGCAGCGCCCCGGTGGCGGTCTGCGGCGAGGACGGTGCCGGCCGGCTGGCGCTCGTCGCCGCGGGCCGGCCCGCCACCGTGCTGATCGACGCCGCGGCCGACCCGGCGGTGGGTCACGCCGCACGCGCCTTCGCCGCCGATCTTGGCCGCGTCGGCGGCACTGCCGGCCAGGTCGTGCAGGATCCCGCCGCGGCCCAGGGCCCGGTCGTGCTGATCGGCCAGCTCGGCCGCAGCGCGCTGATCGAGGACTTGCGCAGCCGCGGCCTGATCGACCCGGCCGACCTTGCCGGACAGTGGGAAGCCTATC
>DATDLP010000147.1:0-2792 GCA_036519255.1 Croceibacterium sp. | reverse complement strand
GCGAGCGCCAGCTTCCACGACAGCACCACCGCCGCGGCCAGGATCAGCACGAGGTTCAACCCGTTGGCCGTGGCAAGCGTGAGGCGCTGGATCGCGACCCCCACCCGGTCGACGGTCGTCACCAGCAGCGCGCGATTGCCGCTCTGGCGCATCGCCGCGAGCTCGCGCCATTCGGCATGGAGCAGAGCTTCCATCGCCCGGCAGCGCAGGCCATCGACGATGCGCGCGTTGAGAATCGTCGCTTCGACCTGCTGCCACAGCGTGGCGAGCGCGCGCAACGCGACGAGCAGCACGAATATCGCCAGCAGGGCGGGGAGCGGAAGGGATCCGACGCCGCCGGGCAGCCAGCCGAGCGCACCCGGAGCGGCCGCCCCCGGCACCAGCGACTGCAGGATCGGCACGAGCATCAACAGCCCGAGGCCTTCGGTCAGGCCGACAAGCAGCATCAGCCCGACGACGAGCGCGATACGCCCCCGGCGGGCATAGCCGAGCGCCGAGCGCCAGGGAGACTGGCGCGTCATCGGGCGATTCGGCGGGCCAGCTGCATCGCTCGGGACTTAGCGGTTCCGGCAGGCGATGGAATCCACCAAATGCAGAGCCGGCTGTCCGTGTGGAAAAGCGCGGTCCGCGCGCTTGTCCGGCGATTCGCGCGCGCGTAACCCCCGTAAACAGCCCATGCCAGAGCTGCTGATCTCGCCCTCGATCCTCTCGGCCGACTTCGCCCGGCTCGGCGAGGAGGTGCGTGCGATCGACGCAGCCGGGGCCGACTGGATCCACGTCGACGTGATGGACGGGCATTTCGTGCCCAATCTGACGATCGGCCCCGGCGTGGTCGCGGCCTTGCGGCCGTACAGCGCCAGGCCATTCGACGTGCACCTGATGGTCTCCCCGGTCGACCAGTGGCTCGAGCCGTTCGCCGCGGCGGGCGCCGACGTGATCACCGTCCACCCCGAGGCAGGGCCGCACATCCACCGCACGGTGCAGGCGATCCGGGGACTGGGCAAGAAGGCCGGGGTCTCGCTCAACCCCGGCACGCCGGCGAAGATGCTCGACTACCTGATCGACGAGATCGACCTGGTGCTGGTGATGAGCGTCAACCCCGGCTTCGGCGGACAGAGCTTCATCGCCAGCCAGCTGCGCAAGATCGAGGCGGTGCGCAAGATGATCGACAAGAGCGGGCGCGACATCCGGCTCGAGGTCGACGGCGGGATCAATCCCGCCACCGCGCGGCAATGCGCCGACGCGGGTGCCGACGTGCTTGTCGCAGGCTCGGCGACCTTCACCGGCGGACCCGAGCGCTACGCGTCCAACATCGCCGCGCTACGGGGCGGCGGATGACCGAGATCGCCACCCGCAACCGTTTCGTCGTCGGCGCCCGTGCGGCAGAAGGACCGGAAGCCATGGCGCTCACGCTTGACGATACCGGCAGCGACCCGCTGGTGACCGCGGCGCGCGACACGCCGCAACCGCGCGCGGGCGAGGTGATCGAACCCGGCCGCGCGCTCGCGCTGGCGGATTTCGATCCGCCCGAGACCACCGCCGGCGAGCGCCTGATCCGCCTCGCCTACCGCCTCGGTCTGTCCGGCTCCACGCTGACCGCGCCGTTCCGTAAGCCGGTCCGGCCCCGGCTGCTGGCGACCGCCGAGAGCAAGCTGACAGGCGACCGGGTCGCGGGAATGGCGCTGCGCGCCGGCCACTTCCTGGTCCATGGCGTGAAGATCCCGATCGGCCAGGTCGATTTCTCGCCGGCCGCCAAGCTGACGCCGCCGTTCGAGCGCACGCTGCACGGCTTCACCTGGCTGCGCGACCTCGAGGCAAGCGGGCCGCGCGCGCAATGCACTCATACCGCCGAGCGCCTGCTCGGCGCGTGGCTGGCGGCGAACCCGCAGCCGGGCAAGGGTGTGGCGTGGAAGGTCGGCCACGCCGGCCACCGCTTGCTCGGCTGGCTGGTCCACGCGCCGCTGCTGCTGTCGGGCTCGGACAAGGCGCTGCGAACGCGCACGCTGGCGGCGATGGAGACCAATGCCCGCTGGCTCGACCGCCACGTCGGCCGGGCCGACGACAAGCTCGACGAGCTCGCGGGCTGGTGCGCGATCGCCGCCGCGGGCCACCTGCTGCCCGACGGCAAGCCGCGCTGGCTGTTCGGCGAAGCGGGCCTCGCGCGAACGCTCGGCGAGCTGATCGGGAACGATGGCGGGCTGCTGTCGCGCAGCCCGCTGCTGCAGATGGAGGCGATCGGGCTGCTGGTCGAGCTGTCGGCCTGCTATCGCGCGACGCGCCGCGATCCGCCGCAGGCGGTCGACTCGATGCTGCAGATGCTCGTCCCGCCGCTGCTGGCGCTGACCCACGGCGACGGCGGGCTCGGCAACTGGCAGGGGTCGGGCGCGGTGACCGCGGAGCGCGTCACGGCGCTGGTCGAGGCGAGCGGCGTGCGCACCCGGCCGCTGCGCGATGCGCGCCAGTGGGGCTATCAGCGAATTGCCGCGGGCAAGAGCGTGCTGCAGTTCGACGCGGCGCCGCCCCCGCTCGCGCGGCACGCACGCCACGGCTGCGCCTCGACGCTGGCATTCGAGCTGTCGCACGCCGGGCAGCGGCTGGTGGTCAACTGCGGGGGCGCCGCGTTCGCCGGCGGCCAGGTGCCGGTGCGGATCGAGCACGGCCTGCGTGCAACCGCGGCGCATTCGACGCTCGTGCTCGGCGACGCCAACTCGACCGCGGTGCTGCTCGACGGCAAGCTCGGCGCCGGCGTCGGCGAAGTCGAGGTCGACCGGCGGACGCTGCCCGGAGACCGC
>DATDLP010000146.1:0-3795 GCA_036519255.1 Croceibacterium sp. | reverse complement strand
TGCTGACGCTGGCTTTCGGCCAGAACAATCCACTGTCGCCGTACGGAACAAAGTCTTGGGCCTGATCCAATCTGGCAACGTTCGCAGCCAGCATCTCGTCGAAGTTCGACGTCGGAAGCGATGGCTCGACAATCACACTAGAGTCTGACTCATCCGGCCTGAATCGATTGGGGATTCCCAAGTTGGCTGAGTTCTGATTCAACCTGCTGGCTGGGGTTGGAGGCCAGCAGGTATGGCGAGACCCTATTCGAACGATCTTCGAGAGCGGGTGGCGGCGTCGGCTGTGGGCGGGCGCTCGGCTCGCGAGACGGCACGGCTGTTTGGAGTGAGCGTGGCGAGCGCTGTGAAGTGGTCGCAGCGGCTGCGGGCGACCGGGAGTGCGGCGTCGCGTCCGATGGGTCGCAAGCAGGAGCGTTCGCTGGCGGGTGAGCGGGAGTGGCTGCTGGGTCGGTTGGAGGCAGTTCCGGACCTGACGCTTCGCGGGCTGGTGGCCGAGCTGCGCGAACGAGGCGTGCTGACGAGCTACGGTTCGGTGTGGCGGATCGTGCGTGATGCCGGGGTGACGTTCAAAAAAAACGCTGTTCGCCGTCGAGCAGTTGCGGCCAAAGATCGCGCGCCGGCGGGAGCAGTGGAAGAAGTATCAGGGCCGGCTTGATCCCCGCCGGCTGGTCTTCATCGACGAGACATGGGCCAAGACCAACATGACCCCGATCCGCGGCTGGGCGCCGCGCGGACACAAGCTGATCGCTCGCGCTCCGTTCGGCAAATGGCGCACGCTGACCTTCATCGCCGCGCTGCGCCACGACCGGATCGATGCACCCTGCGTGCTCGACGGGCCGATCAACGGCACGAGCTTCACTGCCTGGGTCGAGCAGTTCCTCGTGCCCACCCTCGAGCCCGGCGACATCGTCATCATGGACAACCTCGGCAGCCACAAGGGCCCAGCCGTCCGCCAGGCGATCCGCTCGGCCGGCGCCAGGCTCCTGTTCCTGCCGCCCTACTCGCCAGACCTTAACCCGATCGAGCAAGTCTTCGCCAAGCTCAAGCTGCTGCTCCGCAAGGCCGCAGAACGGTCCGTCGAGGACACCTGGCGACGCATCGGCACCTTACTCGACGACTTCCCGCCGCACGAATGCGCCGCCTACCTCAGAAACTCCGGGTACGCCTCAACGTAGATGGATCAGACTCTAGGGCCGGATTTCGATCGGCGTACCGTCGGGCACGGTCTGCCACAGCAGCTCGATTTCCTCGTTGCTCAGCGCGATGCAGCCGTCGGTCCAGTCGCCCGGGAGGCGGCCGAGCGGTAGCCAGTTGGGCTGGCCGTGGATGAAGATCGCCCCGCCGGGCGAACGGCCCAGCTCCTCGGCATACGCGCGATCGTCGGCGTTGGGATAGGAAATGTGCAGGCTCAGCCAGTAGCTGCTGTCCGGGTTGGCGTAGTCGATCGTGTAGCGCCCCTCCGGAGTGCGCTCGTCACCCTCGAACTGCTTGTGGCCGCGAGGCGCGGCGCCGAACTGCAAGCCGGAGATCGTGCGGAATGGCCGGCCCTCCGCATACAGCGTCAGCGCCCGGTCCGACTTGTCGACCAGCACGAAATCCGCGGTGGGCAGCGGCGCAGCCTGATCGGCAGCGGCGGGGCCTGCAACGAGCAGACAGGTCAGGGCGAGAGCTGCACGCATCGCCGCAGCTTATCCGATCGCGCGTTCTCGCGCGATTAACGCAGGCGTTCGCCGACCAGTGTGCCCTTGGCGCCGGGAAGCAGGTCGAAGCGGAAGTTCGGCCAGTCGCGCCGCCAGCGCGCCGCGACCACGCGCTCGCCCGGACGTGCGGCGTCGTCGAGCAGCACCATCCCGCCGGGCACGATGCGGTCGAACAGTTGCTCCGCACGGCCCCGGATGAACGGGTTGAGCGACCATGGCGGACCGTCGATCACCAGCAGGTCGATGGCCGCAGGCACGCCGGCAAGGTCGTACCAGCTGTGCGACCAGCTGCTCGGATCCTCGACGATCGGGGCGTGGCGCATCGTCGCATCCAGGCCGTGGCCGGCGAGCCAGCGCGCGGTCGACTCGACGAAGCCGGCGTGCTGGTCGTAGCTCGAAAGGCGCCCGCCCCCGTTGAGATCGAGCGCCTTGGCCAGCACCAGCGTCGATGCACCGCAGCCGAGCTCGACCACCTCGCGCGGGCGCAGCCGCTCGATCGCCTCGACGATGCGCCACAGGAAGTATGTGTCGGCCTTCCAGCTGCCGAGATGCGGCAAGGCATCGTGCGGCAGCCCGAGCCGGTCGAGCAGAGCGTGCTTGTCGGCCAGCTTGCCCCCCCACAGGCTGCGCGCGAGCCACGGCCACTGGATCGCGCCCCAGGCCACCGTGAAGAGTTTTTCCGAGAGGGGACGGGACGGACCGCTGTCGTCGAGCGTGAGGAGCGCCGTCTTTTCGCGCGAGGTCATGGGCGGTGAAATCTCCGGGGGGATGCGGGAGTTCCCATACGGCGCGCTCGAACGCGCGGCAACGCATGTTGGCGCCCGGGCCGCAGCGCGGGCTGGACTGTGCGGCTCAATCGGCGAACGGATCGCGCACGAGGATCGTGTCGTCGCGCTCGGGGCTGGTCGAGACCGAGGCCACCGGGCATTCGATCAGTTCCTCGATCCGGCGGATGTACTTGATCGCCTGCGCCGGCAGATCGGCCCAGCGACGCGCGCCGGCGGTGCTCTCGCTCCAGCCGTCCATCTCCTCGTAGACCGGCTCGAGCGCCTGCTGGTCGGCGGCGTTGGCAGGAAGGTAGTCGATCACCTCGCCGCGCAGCTTGTAGCCGGTGCAGATCTTCAGCGTCGCGAACCCGTCGAGCACGTCGAGCTTGGTCAGCGCGATGCCGGTCACGCCGCTGATCGCGCAGCTCTGGCGCACGAGCACCGCGTCGAACCAGCCGCAGCGGCGCTGGCGGCCGGTGACCGTGCCGAACTCGTGGCCGCGCTCGCCGAGCCGCTGGCCGTCGGCATCCTCGAGCTCGCTCGGGAACGGGCCCGAGCCGACGCGGGTGGTGTAGGCCTTGACGATGCCGAGCACGAACCCGGCCGCGTTGGGGCCGAGCCCGCTGCCCGAGGCGACGGTGCCGCTGACGGTGTTCGAGCTGGTGACGAACGGATAGGTGCCGTGGTCGACGTCGAGCAGCACGCCTTGCGCGCCCTCGAACAGGATGCGGCTGCCCTTCTTGCGTTCCTCGCGCAGCCGCAGCCACACCGGCTGGGCGTACTTCTGCACGAACGGCGCGATCTCGCGCAGCTTGTCTAGCAGCGCGGCGCGGTCGACCGGGCCCTGGCCGAACCCGGCGCGCAGCGCGTCGTGGTGCGCGCTGAGGCGATCGAGCAGCGGCTCGAGCTCGTGCAGGTGCGAAAGATCGCACACCCGCACCGCGCGGCGGCCGACCTTGTCCTCGTAAGCCGGGCCGATGCCGCGGCCGGTCGTGCCGATCTTGCCCTTGCCCGCAGCAGCTTCGCGCATCACGTCGAGGTCGGTGTGGATCGGCAGGATCAGCGGGCAATTGTCGGCGACCACGAGGTTATCGTGAGTGATCGTGACTCCCTGCCCTTCGAGGCGCTCGATCTCGGCCTTGAGCGCCCAGGGATCGAGCACCACGCCGTTGCCGATGATCGACAGCGTGCCGGTGACGATGCCCGAGGGCAGCAGGCTGAGCTTGTAGGTGGTGTTGCCGACCACCAGCGTGTGCCCGGCGTTGTGCCCGCCCTGGAATCGCACCACGACGTCGGCCCGGCTGGCGAGCCAGTCGACGATCTTGCCC
>DATDLP010000145.1:0-10790 GCA_036519255.1 Croceibacterium sp. | reverse complement strand
GACCCTGTGATATCACCGGGCCGCCAGGATCCGTGTGTTAGAAGTTCACCTTCGCGCCGACCTTGAAGTAACGGCCGTAGATGCCTTCACCGCCCTGGATCGGGTTGTACCCGTGGGCGCCGTAGGTGATCGTGTCGACCGGCGGCATGTCGTCCAGCAGGTTCTGGATCGTGCCGTAGATCGTGAACATGTCGCTCACTTCGTACTGCGTGTTCAGGTCCACCGTGATGTAGCTGCTCACGCGGCACGGGATCTCGCCGCTGTTCAGGCCGCAGTCCTTGTAACCGGTGCCCTGGTCCGTCGCCGACGTGTCGTAGCCGTCGAAGTAGTTGAGCGTGCCGGTTACGATGACGTCGTCACCGAACTCCAGACCCGTGCTCCAGGTGCCCTTCCACTTCGGCGTGCCCGACCCGGCGGTCAGGTTGAAGTTGCCGAGCGTGCCATCGTAACGCTCGACCGTGCCGTCGGGGTACACCGTCTCGAGCTTCATGATGTAGCTCGCTTCGGCGAAGGTCGTCAGCTGGATGCTGTCGCTGAGCGGCACGTTCAGGTCGACGCTGAAGTCGAGACCCTCGGTGTTCAGCTCGTTGGCGTTGATGAAGCCCGACTGCACGAACGCGATACGCGGCAGCGCAAGCGGACGGTTCACGTCCGGAGCGTCCGGCACCACCGTGTAACCCGCCGGAATCGGCTGGCCCGAATAGTAGGCCTCGATTGCCGGAGCGTTGTTCGCCGTGGTGATGACGTCGGTCTTCTTGATGTTGTAGTAGCCGGCTTCGAACCGCAGCCCGCGCATCGGCTCCAGACCCGCGCTCACCGTCCAGCTTTCCGACTTCTCGGGCTTGAGGTCGGGGTTGGACAGCGAGGTCTGGCCGTAGCTCGCACCCGTCACGTAGGCCGGGCACGCCGTGTAGCCATTCGGGTTGCTCGCCGAGACCGCGCTCGAGTTGCAGCCGTACTGGTTCAGGAAGAAGTTGTCATAGATGCCAACGGTGGCGTTCACGTAGCCCGTGGTCGGGAAGGTCGCATTGGCCTCGCCGAAGCTGGGGATGCGGAAGCCCTTCGAGTAGGTGCCGCGGAGCTGGAAGATGTCCCCGAACGGCTCGAAGATCACGCCCGCCTTGGGCGAGAAGTTGTCGATCCCGTCAGGATACTTGTCGTAGCGGCCCGACACGTTGAGCGTCAGCATGTCGACCACCGGCGCGTTGACCTCGCCGTAGGCCGAGAACACCGTACGATCGCCCGCGATGGCGAAGCCGTTCAGACGGAAGTACCGCTGGGTGCCGCCGTTGATGTCCGAGTTGATGCTCGGCGAATCGACCGCTTCGTAGCGGACCGAGACACCGCCCGCGACTTCCAGCGGACCGCCGGAAAGCTCGGCCAGCTCGCCGCTTACCTTGGCATCGATCTGGTACAGGTCCGAGGTCGACGTCGCGCGGGCCTCGGGCGCCACGTAGTCCATGATCTCCTGGCTGTTCGCGCCCGGATTCACGAAGTTGAAGCTGCCGTCGGCGATCACGTTCAGCAGGTGCTGGATGTAGACGTAGCCGTTGTTCTTGCGCTGCAGGTCGATGTGCATCGCCGTGGCGTTGACACTGTAGTCCCACTTGTCGCTGATCGGCCCGTCGATCCCGATCGCGCCACGGAAGGCGCGGGTGCGGCTGAAGTTCTCTTCCCACATGTTCGGGATACGGCCGGCGATCGCCGCGCTGTAGCCCTGCGCCGCGAACGGATTGTTCGGGTTCAGCTGGCCGTTGGCTGCGGTGCAGGCCACGGTCGTGCCCTGCGGGCAGACGTAGACCGGCAGCTGCAGGATCGTGTTGTTGCCGTAGAAGGCAACGTTGGCCGAGGTGCTGTAGCGCGGGAAGTAGAACGGCGCCGGCGCGTTGCCGCGGATCGTCGACGGAATGTAGCTGTCGAACGACTGCGACTGCAGGAAGTTGAACTGCGCATAGGCTTCGGTTTCCGCGCCGACCGCCGCGGTGACCCGCGCCGAGGCGCCGAAGCGCTTGATGTCCGGCGTGATCACGCCGTAGAGTTCGGTGAGATCTTCCTGGCAGACCGGGCCCGAAGCGGGCGCGGCGGCGTTGTTCGGCAGCGCGAGCTCTGCCGCGGTCGGGGTGTAGGTCGGGAAGCCGCCGCAGCCGTTGAGCAGCTGGTAGCGCGGAGAAACCCCCGGGATGGCCCCGCCGGTGGCCGGGTTGCGCGGACGCACGATGTACGGCGTGGCGATACCGAAGGCGCCGTGGGAGAGGTCACCGTTGATGATGCCGTTGGAGCCGCAGACTTCCTCACCGGTTTGGTCGCTGCAGACCTGCGAGAAATCGTCGGTGTTGAACGGGTAGGGCCGCTCCGAGTTCTTCAGCATGTCCTGGTGGTAGTAGAAGCCGCTGAAGTAGGCGTTGACGCCGTTATCGGCGAGATCGCCGAAGCCCACGGTCAGCGACGCGCGCTGCTGCCCGGCGTCGCCGCGGCTGGAAATGCCAGCCTCGACGCGGCCGGCGATGCCCTGGAATTCCTTCTTGGTGATGATGTTGACCACGCCGGCGATCGCGTCGGCGCCGTAGGTCGAGGACGCACCGTCACGCAGCACGTCGACGCGCTCGACGATGTCGTCGGGGATCGTGTTCAGGTCGACGAAGTTGCGCGTGCCGTCATCCGCCAGCGGGTAGTAGGCGGCGCGCATGCCGTCGAACAGCACCAGCGTCGAGTTGGTGGTCAGGCCGCGCAGCGAAACCGCCGAGGCGCCCGCCGCGAACGCGCCGTTCGCCGTGAACGAGTTGGTCAGCGCCGGGCCGTTGTTGGCCGCGATACGCTGGATGCCCTCTTGCGTCGTGCTGATGCCGCGCGCGTCGAGGTTCTCGGTGGTGATGGTGGTCACCGGCGACGGCGTGACGGCGTCCTGGAACAGGGTTCCAGTAACGACGATGACTTCGCCACTGTTCTCTTCGAGGTCCTCGGCAGAGATCGTGGTGATCGGGGTCGGCGTGTCCTGGGCAAATGCCGGCGCGCCAGCAAGCGCCATGGTGAGCGCAAGCGGAGCCGCGCCCGCCCGAAGGGCAGTGAGAGTAGATTTTTGCATTGCAGTCCCTTTTTCGCAATGGGGCGCCGCTAAGCGCCACATCCACCCGTAATCCAGCTGGTGAGGTCTTCGAGGCCCGTGAATCGGGCCGATCGCCACAGGCCGACCGGAGATGGATGAGCGTTCCTGCACGAAGGCCGCGGGTGCAGCAAAGTTCTTGGTTGCAGGGGCAACAACTTTGTGTTGCGAGTGTAACCAAACCGCAACAGGACAGAAAATGACGCGAAATCAGCCTGTTAACTGGCAGCATGAAATTATGTTGCAATCGCAACTAGCCATATTTCGTAAACTTGCCATTTCTTGACACAAATCCTGCTCCCCGCCCGGCCTGCGCGCAATTGACTTCGTTCCGCGTATGTTCCAAGCCGCGGCATGGCCAGTCGTGCGTCCGACATCCCGTTTTCGCATGAGGCGCGGCGAGCACACGCGGTCGCGCGCGGGATCTGCCGTCTTCTGGCGCGCAACGACATCTGGGCGCTGGCGGAGATGCCGCTGCGCAACGGGCGGCGGGCCGATCTCATGGGGATCGACCCGAAGGGCCGGCTAATCATCGTCGAGATCAAGACCGCACGGGCCGATCTGCTCGGCGATGACAAATGGCCCGACTATCTCGACTTCTGCGACCAGTTCTACTGGGGTCTGCCGCCCGAGCTCGATCGCGCCTGCCTCGAGGGCGAGGCCTTCCGGCCGGAGTGCTGCGGCGTGATCGTGGCGGACGAGTACGACGCCGAGATCGTTCGCCCGGCCCCGAGCCGGCCGCTCGCCGCCGCACGCCGCAAGGCCGAGATCGAGCGCCTCGCGCGCACCGCGCTCCGGCGCCAGCTTGTCGGGCTCGATCCGCACTGCTCGGCCTGGGGGCAGGGCTACGGCTGAGCACTGGCGGTCCGGTCGCGGCGGCTGCATAAACGGAGCGATGGCGACTGCCGCACTCGTTTCCGCACTGGCGATGACGGCGATCGTGGCGTTGCGCTATTTCGCTACCAGCGGGCTGTTTGCCTGGATCACCGCGCGGCGCCATCCGGGTCTCCACGCGGGTCGGGGCGCGCAGGTTCGCCGCGAGATCGGCTGGTCGCTCGCCTCCGCGGCGATCTACGGCGTTCCCGCCGGGATCGTCGCGTGGGGCTGGCGCGAGCGCGGCTGGACGCAGATCTACACCGAGATCGCGGCCTGGCCGTTGTGGTACCTGCCGCTGTCGCTGCTGCTCTATCTCCTGGCGCACGACACCTGGTTCTACTGGACCCACCGGCTGCTCCACCGGCCGGCATGGTTCCGCGCCGCGCATGCGGTGCACCACGCGAGCCGGCCGCCGACCGCATGGGCGGCGATGAGCTTTCACCCGCTCGAGGCGGTCTCGGGTGCGATCGTGATCCCGCTGCTCGTGTTCGCCGTGCCGGTCCACGCCGCGGTGCTGGGCCTGGTGCTGGCGATCATGACAATCATGGGAGTGACCAACCATATGGGCTGGGAGCTGTTTCCCCGTGCTCTCGTTCGCTCCTGGTTCGGCCAGTGGCTGATCACCGCCAGCCATCATCAGCGGCACCATGACGAGTACCGGTGCAATTACGGCCTCTATTTCCGCTTCTGGGATCGCCTGTGCGGCACCGACCGGGGCCTCTCGTCGCGCCTCGCCGCGTGACCGGCCGTACGAGCGTGGCCCGCGCTGGAGCGCCGGGCCTGACGCAACTGCCGGTTCCGGCGCAACTTTACGCTTAATTTACTATGTTGCGCCGATATGGCCGCAACGACGAGACCTTTGGGGGCTTAATCGCATGGACACGATGCGCGGCAATTTCGGTTCGCTCGCCGAATCGGATAGCTACGACCACGGTGACGAGGAGGCCGTGCACGAGACCCCCCCGGCGCCGATCGGCCAGGACGAACGGCGCATGCAGGTGCGCGCCTACAACCATTGGGCGAGCCTGCTCGAAGACCGCAATTTTCCTTCCATCGAAGATCTCGACCCGGAGAACCTGCCCGATTTCGGCCCCTTCAGCGTGCTGCTCGACTTCTCCTCGGGCATCGAGGATCCGGGCATCGCGTATCTGGGTGAAAAGCTTGCGGCCGAATGCGACATCGGCGAGATCGAGCTCAACACGCTGGCCGATGTTCCCAGCCGCTCGCTGCTGAGCCGGATCACCGATCACTACATGCAGATCATCGCCAACCAGGCGCCGATCGGGTTCGAGGCCGAATTCGTCAACCAGCGCGGGGTGACGATCGCCTATCGCGGCATCCTGCTGCCCTATTCGAGCGACGACGACACGATCGACTTCATCTACGGCGTGATCAACTGGAAGGAGCTGGCGGACGCGCAGGCGTCTGACGAGCTGCTGCTCGAGATCGACCAGGCGCTGCAACCCAAGCTCGCCGTTGCGCCGGGCTTCGACGCCGACGCGCCGCTCACCGACTGGGCCGACGGCCCCGGTGCAGTGCCGGCCAACGACATTGCGGACGCCGACGATGATGGAGCCGTTTCCAGCGGCTACGTCGCCGACTTCGCTCCGCATTACGAAGGCATTGCGGACGACGACGACGGCCTGCCCCTGCCTTCGTTCGGCCTCGCAGACGACTTGGAGGAAGAGGAAGACGAGAAGCCTGCGCGCGGACCGCAGTTCGGCTCGCTGCTGAAGATGCCGCTCCAGCTCACGCCGAAGCCGCGCGAGCTGACCGACATGAGCTTCGACGGCGACTTCGCCGAGCGGGAGTCGATCCTGCCGCGCGCGCCATTGCCGCAGGCTTACGAGGCCGGCGGCTACGAAGCCGAATCGTACCAATCGCCAGTTCAGGAAGCCGAAGCCTACGAGCCCGCAGCCTACGAGCCCGAGGCCTACGAGCCTGATGCCTACGAGCCCGAAGCCCACCAACCGGAGGCGATCGAGCCGAACACGCTCGAGCTCGCCGACTTCGCTGAGCCGGAGTCCGCGCCGGAGCTGCCGCAGGTATGGGAGCCCGAGGACGCGCTCGTCACCGAAACCGCAATCGAGCTTTCCGAGATCGATCCCTCCGAGATGGGGCTGGGCGACTGGCTGGCGTCGGCCCGCGAGATGGCCGTTGCCGCGCGCGGCAGCGAGGATCGCTCACGCGAGGCGCTCTACGAAGCAATCGGACGGGCCTACGATTTCTCGCTGGCCGCCGCCGAGCAGCCGGGGGAATTCGACGAGATACTGGTCGATTCGGGTCTCACGGTGCAGGACCGCGCGCCGATGACCCCGGTGGTCAAGCTCGTGTTCGGCGCCGACTACGACAAGACGCGCCTTACCGAATACGCCGCCGCGCTGACTCACGCGCACCGCCTCGAGCTGCCGCGCGGAACGCTCGGTGCGTATCTCGGCAACGCCGAAGGCGGGCTCAAGGGCGTGCTCAAGGCCGAACGCCGCCTGCGCAAGGAAGAGGCCGGCAAGGCGGTCGATCCCCTCGACGCGCCGGGCCATGCGCTCGCCCGCAAGCTGCGCGCGATGCCGACCCAGGGCTTCGAGTCGATTGATCCCGACGGCAGCGAGTTCGCATTGGTCATGATCCGCCGCACCGACGAGGGCGAGGTGCTCATGTTAGGCGAAGTGCCCGAGGACCTGGCACTGGTCGAGCGTGCAGCGCGCCGCCTGATCGGCTGACGTCGCGCGGCCTCGCGGCCGGCGAGCAGGCTTCAGTTCCCGTTCAGCCCCGGATGCGCTAGCACTGCTGCGATGCGACCCTTTGCCAGAGTGCTCGCCCGGCTGCTCGCGTTCGCGGCGCTGCTCGGCATCGCCGCGCAGCCCGTAGCTGCGCAGTCGATTCTGCGTGACGCCGAGACCGAGGCGCTGCTGAAGGAGCTGATCGATCCGCTGGTCGAAGCCGCCGGGATGCCCAGGGGCGCGGTCGACGTGGTGCTTATCCACGACCCGTCGCTCAACGCGTTCGTCGCCGGCGGGCAGCGGGTCTACGTCCATTCGGGCCTGATCAACGCCGCCGATACCGCCAACGAGGTCCAGGGCGTGCTTGCGCACGAACTCGGCCACATCACCGGCGGGCACGTGATCAGTGGTCCGCAAGCTGCCGGCAACGCGATGAAGGTCCAGGTGCTCTCGATACTCGCCGGGATCGCCGCTGCGCTCGCCGGGGCCGGGGAGGCGGGGATGGCCGCGATGGCGCTCGGCCAGCAGGCCGCGATGAACAATTACCTCGGGTTCAGCCGCACCCAGGAAGCCAGCGCCGACGCCGCCAGCGTCCAGTTTCTCAAATGCGCCGGGATCAGCGGCCGGGGTGCGGTGAGCTTTTTCCGCAAGCTGCAGAACCTCGAGTTCCGCTACGGTTACAGTCAGAGCGATGATGCAGGTTTCGCGCGGACCCACCCGCTGACCGGCGATCGCGTCTCGCGGCTTGAGGCCGATCTGAAGAACGACCCCGCTTGGGGTGCGCCGGAGGCCGATCTCTTCGCCGAATTCGACGCCCCGTCGGCATCGCCCAGGGACGAAGTGCGCCCGCCGGCCGAAGTCGGCAGCAACTGTGCTGCCGCGCCGGTCCCGACTGCGGACGTGGAGCGGCGCTTCCAGCTCGCGAAGGCCAAGCTCTATGGCTATCTCGCCACGCCGGCACAGACGCTGCGTTCCTATCCCGAGTCCATGACCGGCGCGCCAGCGCGCTACGCCCGAGCTTATGCCTATCACAAGGATGTCCGCCTGGACGATGCGCTGGCCGAGGCTGACGCGCTGATCGCGGACGAACCGGGCAATCCCTACTTCCTCGAGCTCAAAGGGCAGATCCTGCTCGAAGCGGGCCAGCCGCTCGCGGCACTCGAGCCGCTGCGCCAGGCGACCACGATCACCGGCAACAATCCGCTCATAGCCAGTCTGTTCGCGCACGCGCTGATGGCGACCGAGGACGGATCGCACCTCGCCGAGGCCGAGCAGGTGCTCAAGGGCGCGGTGGGCCGTGACCGTGAGAACCCTTCCGCGTGGTACCAGCTCGGGGTGGTCTACGGCGCGCGCGGCGACATCCCGCGCGCGCAGCTCGCGAGCGCCGAGCAGCAGATCATGTCCGGCCGACCGCGCGAGGCGTTGTACAGCGCCGAATCCGCCGAGCGCGCGCTCCCGATGGGCTCGCCCGACTGGCTTCGTGCGCAGGATGTGGCGATGCAGGCGCGAGCCGAGCTTGAACGAACCCGCGACCGCAACTAGTCCAGAGCGCATGCGCTGGTTCTTCACCGTAGTGATCGCGCTCGCAGCCGGCATCGCTGGCGCGGCGCTGTGGGACGTCAGCGGGTTCGGCGACCGGGCCGTGCGCGCCTATTTGCTGGCCAATCCCGAGGTCCTCCCCGAAGCCATGGGAGTGCTGCAGCAGCGCGAGCAGCTCGCACGGATCGAGCCGTTGCGCAGCGAACTGGAAGCACCGTTCCCTGGCGCGGTGCTGGGCAACCCCTCGGGCGCTGTGACGCTGGTCGAATTCACCGACTACGCGTGCGGCTACTGCCGCCAGAGCGTGGCCGATGTGGATGCGCTGATCGCCGCCAATCCCGACCTCAAGGTGGTGATGCGCGAGTACCCGATCCTCTCGCCCGAAAGCGTCGAGGCCGCGCGGATGGCACTCGCCGCCGCGCAGCAGGGCAAGTACGCCAGGTTCCACGAAGCGATGTTCCGCCTCGGCCCGCCGACCGCCGACGCGATCGCCGCGGCGGCGAAGGAGGCCGGGGTCGATCTCGCGCTCGCCCGCACCGCGATCGACAGCGGCGCGTTCGACGTCCAGCTGCATGCCAATGCGACGCTTGCCAGCCAGCTCGGCATTTCGGGCACCCCGGGCTGGGTGATCGGCGACCAGACCCTCAACGGTGCGGTCGGCCGCGAGGCGATCGGCACCGCGATCGAGGAGGCGCGCCGATCCTGACCGTGGCGCTGTCGTTCACCCGCCGGTCGGCCGACAAGGCTGCGACGCAAGCCCCCGTCCCGGCGCAGGGCGGTTCGATCGCCATGCTGCCATTCGCTCCCGCACCGTTCTTCGCTGACAAGGACCGCGCTTTCTGGCGGCTGCAGCTGGTCGGCTGGGGTGGTTCGGCGCTGCTGCGCGCGACCACCAACATCGCCAACGGCATGCCCGAGAAGCTCGTGCTGACGCTGATCGCGACCGTCACCGGCTTTTCGATCAGCCTGATTCTCTCGGTGGTCTACGGCAAGCTCATCAACCAGCGTCCGCTGGTGACCTGGAGCGTCACGGCGCTGGCGCTCGCGCTTTCGGTGATCGTTTCGGCCACGATCAACGGCTGGACGCTCAGCCTGAGCCTCGGCCAGACCGCGAGCGACGCGAGCTTCGCGCAGACCGTGCTCAGCGTGTTCTACCTCGATATGCCGCTGCTCGGCGCGTGGTCGGCGCTGTACTATGCGATCAACTACTATCTGCAGGTCGAGGAGCAGGCCGATCGGCTCGAACGGCTCGAGGCGCAGGCCACCAGCGCTCAACTCGCCATGCTGCGCTACCAGCTCAACCCGCATTTCCTGTTCAACACTTTGAACTCGATCAGCACTCTGGTTCTGCTCAAGCAGACGGAACCCGCCAACGCGATGCTCACACGCCTTTCCAGCTTCCTGCGCCACACGCTGGTGAGCCAGCCTGGCGGCAAGGTCTCGGTCGCGCAGGAAGTCGACACGCTCAAGCTCTACCTCGATATCGAGCGCATGCGGTTCGAGGAGCGGCTGCGCACGGTGTTCAAGGTCGAGGCGGCGGCGGCGGGCGCGGCGATCCCTTCGCTGCTGCTGCAGCCGCTGGTCGAGAACGCGATCAAGTACGCCGTCTCGACGCAGGAGGAAGGCGCGCGGATCAGCCTGACCGCGCAGGCGATCGGCAACCGCCTGCGCCTTACCGTCGCCGACACGGGGCCCGGGCTGCAGGGCCGGCCGCTCGTGCAGCGGCGCTACGACAATCGCAGCGCGACACACACGGTCTCGACCGGGGTCGGGCTGGCCAACATCCGCGACCGGCTGGCGCAGACCTATGGCGAGGACCATCGGTTCGAAATCGTCACGCCGCCCGAAGGCGGCTTCACCGTGATCATCGAGATTCCCCACGAGATCCACCGCGAGCCCGAAGCGGCGAACGACGCTTCGGCGAAACCACCAGCGGCACCGGCCGTTACCAACCTGCCCGACGATCGGGCGATGGGAACCCAAGCATGACCATTCGTACCCTTCTTGTGGATGACGAGAAGCTCGCCATCCAGGGCCTGCAGCTGCGGCTCGAGCCTTATGCCGACGTGGAGATCATCGGCACTTGCGCCAACGGCCGCGAGGCGATTCGGGCGATCAAGACCGAAAAGCCCGACCTCGTGTTCCTCGACATCCAGATGCCCGGGTTCGACGGCTTTTCGGTGGTCAACGGGGTGATGGAGATCGAGCCACCGCTGTTCGTGTTCGTCACCGCCTACGAGGAGCACGCGATCCGCGCGTTCGAGGCCAACGCGATCAACTACCTGATGAAGCCGGTCGACGAGGACAAGCTGGCCGACACGCTCGATCGCGTACGCACGCGCCTGGCCGAGAAGCGCTCGGCCGAGGAGGCCAAGAAGCTGCAGGACGTGCTGGCCGAGATCGCGCCCGAGGCGATGGAGAACATGCCCGCGGCCGAGGAGAGCGCGGGCCGCTACGAGCGCATGATCAACATCAAGGATCGCGGGCAGATCTTCCGCGTCGACGTCGAGACGATCGAGCACATCGAGGCCGCCGGCGACTACATGTGCATCTACACC
>DATDLP010000144.1:0-3601 GCA_036519255.1 Croceibacterium sp. | reverse complement strand
CTAGCCGAGTTCGGGCTGCTGGCCGCGGTGCTGGCGGTTGTTGCACTCGGGCTGGGCGGGGCGACCGCGTGGCTGGTGATCGTGCAGTTGTTCGAGTTCGAGTGGCTGCCCGACTGGCCGCGCGTGTTCGCGGTGCTCGGCGCCGGGCTCGCGCTGGTACTGACCTTCGCGCTCGGCGCCTCGCTGCCGCTGCTGCGGGCGAAGCCGGCCCGAGCGCTCAGGTCCCTCTAGCGGTTGATCCGCGCCGATGCCGGAAGTCTCAGGCGAAGGCTTCCGCTGCTCCCTCGCCGGCGGCGCCTGTCAGCTTGGCGTGGATCACCGCCGAGAAGGCGCAGTAGGCGAGGTTGAACAGCACGCCCGCCACGACCACGCCCAGCACGAACAGCAGGACTCCGCCCACCGCCGGCGCGGCCGCCGACGGATCGGCAAGACCCGCAGGATCTGCCAAGGTGCGCAGCATGCCGATCGAGGGCAGCAGCGCGATGCCGCAGATCACGACCAGGATCACGATGAACACCAGCGAGGACAGGAAGATCGACAGCGCGTATCCCCGCGTCAGGCGCCACGAGCGGGCGATCACCTTGAACGGATTGCGCATCCCGTCGACCGAAATCACGGCAAACAACGGGGCCAGGCGGCAGCCGATCCAGATCACGAGCGGGATCAAGATCAACGCGAACAGTCCGGTCCCCCAGCTGCCGAGCGCGGAAAACGCCGCGCCCAGGAGACTGAGGACCAGCGCTCCGCCGAAGTAGCCAACCATCAGGACGATCAGCAGCAGCAACAGCGCAGGCCCGGCACGCAGGCCTGCCCCCAGCGCTTCCCCCACCGTGACCTGCCTGAGCGGAGAGGCCAGGAGGATCGTCGAGGCGTATTGCGCCATGGCGACGAGCAGATAGCCGAGATAGAACAGCAGGATGACCACGGCCATGCCGCCGACCGCAGCGAACGAAGCGCTTCCATTCAGGGAATCACCCGACGCCATCGTCGCAAGAGTGCCGATTCCGGCCGTGCCGATGGCCATGCCGAAGCCGATGAACAGGACGACGGTGATCGCGAAATAGATCGCCCAAAGCCCCAACAACGGGCCGAACCGGCCCTTCACGATTCCGAATGTCTCCGACAGGATTTCTCCAACGCCCATGTGGCTTCCCCTCACCCCTGAGTTTTTCCCCCGCCACGTGCGCAGAGGTTGCGCCGGGCGCGGACAGAGGATCATGAAACGGGCGATGCGACAAACAAAAAAGGGGGCCGCCCGGCCCCCTTGTGTCTCCATCGGCTGCCGGCGATCAGCCGGCCTTGGAGACCTCGGCCTCGTCGAGCAACTGCTGCAGCTCGCCGGCCTGGTACATCTCCATCATGATGTCGCTGCCGCCGACGAACTCGCCCTTGACGTAAAGCTGCGGGATCGTCGGCCAGTCCGAGAACGCCTTGATCCCCTGGCGGATCTCCATGTCCTGCAGCACGTCGACGCTCTCGTAGGCGACGCCGCAATGATCGAGGATCGCGATCGCGCGGCTCGAGAAGCCGCACTGCGGGAACAGCGGCGTGCCTTTCATGAACAGCACGACGTCGTTGGTGCTGACGATCTGGGAAAGGCGTTCGTTGGTATCGGACATGGGCAATCGACCTGCTGGATTGGGTGCGTGAAAATCAGTTGGGAACCGCGGTGACGAGTTGCAAGGCGTGCAGCTCGCCGCCCATGCGCCCGCCGAGCGCCTCGTAGACCAGCTTGTGCTGCTGCACCCGGTTCTTGCCGACGAACGCGCTCGACACAACGCGGGCGCGATAGTGGTCGCCGTCGTCGACCAGCGCCTCGATCTCGACTTCGGCGTCGGGCAGGGCGGCCTTGATCAGCGCTTCGATTTGGGCGGCGGGCATCGCCATGTCAGGATTCTCCCATCAACTGGCGCCGCGCCTCGACGGCCTTCTCCTCGAGCGCCGCGCGCACCGCGCCCTGGTCGACGTCGCAGCCGGCCGCGACGAGGTCGCCGAGCACCTTGCGGATGACGTCCTCGTCGCCCGCGCCTTCGAAGTCCGACTGGATCACCGCCTTGGCATAAGCCGAGGCTTCCTCGAACGTCAGCTCCATCTGCTCGGCCGCCCAGTGCGCGAGCAGCCGGTTGCGCCGCGCGGAGACGCGGAACGCGGCATCCGCATCCAGCAGGATCTGCGCCTGCACGCTGCCTTCGCTCTGGTCGGGGTCGGTCATGACAGCACGGTAGCGCCGCGCGGTGTCAGGCGGCAAGCCCGGTGCCGCGCGCGACCCATGGCTGCTCGGACGCCAGCCGGGTCTCGTACTCGGCGATCGCCTCGTCGCGCTTGAGCGTCAGCGCCACCTCGTCGAGGCCGCCTTGCAGGCAGTACTTGCGGAACGGGTCGATCTCGAAGGCGAAGCGGTCCTGGAACGGGGTGGTCACGGTCTGGTGCTCGAGGTCGATCAGGATCGGATCGGTCTCGGCCACTTCCAGCAGCCGGTCGACCTGCTCCTGCGGCAGCACCACGGTCAGGATGCCGTTCTTGAACGCGTTGCCCGAGAAGATGTCGGAGAAGCTCGGCGCGATCACCGCCCTGACCCCCATGTCGAGCAGCGCCCACGCCGCATGCTCGCGGCTCGAGCCGCAGCCGAAGTTGTCGCCGGCGATAAGGATCGGCGCGCCCTTGAACGCGGCCTTGTCGAACACGTTGGCGGGATCGGCGCGCAGCGCTTCGAACGCGCCGCGGCCGAGGCCGTCGCGCGTGACCGTCTTGAGCCAGCGTGCGGGGATGATGATGTCGGTGTCGGCGTTCTTGAGCCCGAACGGGATCGCCCGGCCTTCGACCTGGTTGACGGGCTCCATCAGTCGGTCTCCGGCGGCTCGCCGCTCGGGATCGGGCCCGGCTGGCTCGGCGTGTTCTTCTTGTCCTTGCGCCGGTTCACATAGAGCAGCGCGGCGGCGACCGCGGCCGAGCCGATCGCGCCGGCGATCGCGGCCTTGCCGGTGTTGCTGATGCGTTTGGTCATGCCGTCCTCAATGGGGAGCCGCACGCGGTCAGGCAAGGAATTCGCGCAATTGACCCCACAGCTTTTCCTTCTCGGCGAGGCGCATCGAGGCGTGGGCGGGACTGGACGAGGGGAGGGGGATGAGCGCGAGGGTGGTGTGAGCCAGCTGCGGCATGCCGATCTTCGCAGATGTCTTCCCATTGAACCCGACCGCCCGGAGCTCCGGGAGCGAGGCGGCCAGCTCGGCCAACGGGTTGTGCTCGGCCTCGCGGATCGACGCGTCGAGGCTGCCGGTGCGGCGAGCGGAAGCGACCGTGTCCCACAGCCCGATCCTGGCGGCGAGCAGCGCTTTCAGCCGCTCCTCGTAACCGAGCGGCTCCACCTCGATGCCGATCACCGTGCCGATCAGGTGCCAGAACCGGTTCTGCGGATGTGCATAGTAACGGCGCGCAGCGAGCGACTTTTCGCCCGGCAGGCTGCCGAGCACCAGCACCCGCGTATCCGGCGCGACCACGGGCGGGAAGGATGCCTTGCGGGTCAGATCGGCCAGCGGTCGCGGATGGCGATCGGCTCGTGCCGATCGGGCGGGCGGTCCTTGCCCTGCCGCCGCAGACCATC
>DATDLP010000143.1:0-6527 GCA_036519255.1 Croceibacterium sp. | reverse complement strand
CAGCGCGAGCGCGACCTGGCGCTCTACGTGTTGCTCACCAGGCAGCTGTCGCGCGGGTCCTATGCCGCCGCGGCGCGCGACCTCGCACGGGTGCCGGCCGATGCGTCAACGGAAAGCTACTCGGACGAGACCGGCGAGACGTTCGTCCCGCTCGGACTGTTCGTCCGCGGGGCGGTGTCGGACGGCTACGCCTGTCCGGCGCTCGGCGAGACCGTGGCGCAGCTGGCGCGCGATCCGCGCGCAGTGAAGGCGCGGCTGTGCCTCGGCGAGTTCTACCGCCTCAACGGGTTCGACTACGCGCTGCTCGATGAGGACCGCCCAGCGGGCGAGCTCGGCAGCTTCGCCGGCTATCCGGGCGAGCCCGTCACGCGCGACCGGCTGTATCGCGACGTGATCGGCGAGGCCGGCGTGGCGCGAGAGGATCGCGCCTATGCGCTGTACCGCGCGGTGCATTGCTACGCGCCGTCGGGCTACAACAGCTGCAGCGGCGAGGAGGTCCCCGAAAGCCAGCGGCGCGCCTGGTTCCGCCGGCTCAAGGGCGAGTTCGCCGACACGCGCTGGGGGCGGGAGATCGAGTATTACTGGTAAGGCCCGCTGCGCGGCGCTCGCGCTCGTGCTGCTCGGCGCCTGCTCGCGGGACGAGCCGCAGCCCGGGGGGATCGATCCGGCCGACTACACCGCGTTCTTCCTGTGGGCCGGGGTGCGCCCGCCCGAAGATCTCGCGCGCGCCGAACGGGTCTATCTGCTGTGGGGCGAGGTGCGGCGCGGCGATCCCTCGCGCGTAATCGTGCTGCGGCCCGAGCCGCCGCGCGCGGCGCAGCCCGAGATCTGGCTGGCGGTGCGCGCCGAGCGGCTCGACTGGAGCGAGGAGGTCTATCGCCAGCTGCTGACCGAGGTTGGCCGCTGGCGCGCGCGGGGCAACCGCGTGGCGGGGATCCAGGTCGACTTCGACGCCGCCACGCTGCGGCTGGGCACCTATGCCGCGTTCCTGCGCGACTTGCGCCGGCGCATGCCGGCCGAGCTGCAGCTCTCGGCGACCGGGCTGATGGACTGGAGCAGCGGCGCGGGCGCGGACGATCTCGCCGCGCTCGAAGGGGTGATCGACGAACTGGTGGTGCAGACCTACCAGGGCCGCGCGACGATCCCCGGATACCAGCGCTACCTGCCGTCGCTCGAGCGGCTGGCGGTGCCTTATCGCATCGGGCTGATCGAGGGCGGCGAATGGCAGGCGCCGGCCGGCCTCGAGCGCGATCCCGAGTTCGAGGGGTATGTCGTGTTTCTGCAGTGAGGGTGGGCCCGGTGGTGCCGCGGGCGCCGCGCGAGGACATTTTCGCATGGCGTGACGGCCGTCACGGCGTTCACGGTCGGTCGGGCGCTAGGGGGGAGGCAGCAAAGGAGGCTGCCATGACCCAGGTTACGATCACGCTCGACAGCCCGGCGAAGTTGCTGGGCGTCTTCCTGCACCGTCCCGGCGACGCGGAGCCCGAGCCTCTGGCCGGCGTTGCGCATTCGGTGAAGCGCGAGCTCGCCGACGGCACGTACCATGTTTCCGTGGCCGGAACCGGGCTTCAGCCGGCGACCCCGGTGGACATCACGTTCGCGACCGAAGCGGATGCGGAGACGAGAGGCGGGCGCGTGGGGCCCAGCGGGACGATCGCGCTGTTCAAGCAGTTCGATCTCAGCAACGGAAACGTGCGGTGATCGCGCGTGCCGGCCGCAAGCTGGCGGTGGCAATCGCGCTGCTCGGCCCGTCCGCGCTGCATGCCCAGGATGTCAACGCAATCGATCCGCGCGAGGCCGGCGCGACCGAGCATCAGATATTCGACCTGCGGGCCGTGGAGGCGGCCGGGAATCTCGCCGCCGCCGGCCAGGAGGTCGTCAGCGAGGGATCGCCGACCGATCGCGCTTCGGCGGGATTCACCAAACCGACGCTTCAGTTCAAGAGTGAAGAGGGCGAGACAGGCGTCTCGTTCGCCTTCTCGCTCGACATCGACGGCTATGATCCGGTCGAGACCGGGCCTGATTCCAACGAATACCGGGTCAGTCGCACGCAGCTGTCGCTGGTCGCGTCGACTCCGATCGAGGAGGAGGAGGTCGTGTCGAGGCTGTTCGCGGGCGACAGCCTGGTCAGCGGTTCCAAGATCAAGCTTTCGCTGTCGCGGCTCTCGGCGAGGCTCGGCAATGCCAGGGGGGGCGCGGCGCTGGTCCGCGATGCCTACCTTGCCTGCATACCAGCCAACAGTGCGATGTGGCTGGAAGCCAACGGGGGCACGGCCTCGGCAGCTGCGCACGGCATGGCATTGCGAAGAGCCGTCGAGAAGGAAGCGGGCGGAACGTCGAACTTCGAAGCCGTTCTGACGGAGCAGAGGGACGACAAGAAGAACCCTGCGGCCGCCGCTGTCCACACAGCCTGCGTGCCGGTCAGCGACGGCAGCAGTGCGCTTCTCAACGAGGGCGAACTGGTCTCAAGGTACACCGACAAGGGAAAACAGTTCAGGGATTCGTTCTATGACGAGAGGTCGCTCCTCACGTTCTTCGGGCTCGACGCGTCGGCAGGCCGCGACGACCACGAATACCTCGATCGGACGGCGTTCCAGCTTGCGACCGTCGTGCGGACGAGCTGGGAAGTCGGCGCCTACGCCGGCCTGATCAACTCCAGCCTGACCTTCTCCGCGCGTGCACGGGCGGTGTACGGCACGAGCTACGAGGCTGCCGAGGAGGCGGAGGTGTGCCGCACCTTTGCCGACACCCTCGAGGAGAGCTGCCTGACCGGGCCCGACGGCTTGCCGGTCGGCAAGGAGCAGGGCCTGATCTCGGTCGAGACGCGTCACCTGTTCGCGCTCGACGCGGACAACCGCATCGCGTTCGCGCCGCAGCTGACCTACCGCTTCGAGAACGACAGCCTGGGCGTCGAGGTGCCGATCTACCTCGCGCCCGACGCCGACGGCAAGTTGACCGGCGGCATCAAGCTGGCCTACAATTCGCGCGAGGAGGACGAATTCGGCATCGGCGTGTTCGTCGGCATCCCGTTCTCGATGCACTTCGACTAGCGGCCGGCCGTCAGTGCCGGGTCGAGCCCGGCGTGCGGCCGTCGCAGAAAAGCCGCGCGACTCCGCAGTAAGCGGGATGAGCAATCAAGTACCTCGGCGCGTGGGACCGCGCATCGTCGAGCGGATTGCAAGAGACGGTTGAGCAAACGATTGCAAGTCGCGCGCTTTCGAATTGTCATTTCCCGCCCGGTATGAGAACCTCCTGGGCGGGGGGCTTGGGTTCGATGGAAAGCACCTATCGCGCTTTCATCAGCTACAGTCATCGCGACGCACCGTTCGCGCGCTGGCTCCACGCACGACTCGAAACCTACCGCCTGCCCGGCGGGATCACCCAGCTCTCGCCGGCGGGCGAGCGCAAGGGGCGGCTGGGGCCGATCTTCCGCGATCGCGAGGAGCTGCCGGCCGCGGAGGACCTGTCCGCCGCGGTGCGCTCGGCGCTGGCCGCGTCGGACGTGCTGGTCGTGCTGTGCTCGCCCGAAGCGCGCGCTTCGCCGTGGGTGACGCGCGAGATCGCGCTGTTCCGCGAGCTCGGGCCCGAGCGGCCGATCCTCGCGGCGATCGTGCGGGGGGAGCCGGGCGAGGCGTTTCCCGAGGCGCTGCTCGGGGGGCGCGAGCCGCTTGCGGCGGACTTGCGCAAGCAGGGCGACGGACGGCGGCTGGGGTTCCTCAAGATCGTTGCTGGGATCGCGGGGGTGCCGCTGGATACGCTGGTGCAGCGGGATGCGCAGCGGAATCTGCGCCGTGTGACGGCGGTCACGCTTGGGACTGCGGCGCTGGCGGTAGTGATGGCGGTCATGATGGTGGTTGCACTTCAATCGCGAAATGACGCGCGACAGCAGCGGGCGGAAGCTGAGGGATTGATCAACTACATGCTGACGGACTTGCGTACGCAGTTGCGAGTGGTGGGCCGCCTCGACGTGATGGAGAGTGTGAATTCACGAGTGATGAAATATTGCGACTCGCAGAGCGACCTCGCGCGATTAGCCGACGAAATTCAATTGTTGTGCGCGCGCAGAGCGCATTTGCGGGGCGAAGACGACCTGCTCGCTGGAAGACGCGCTGAAGCGCTGGCCAAGTTCAACAAGGCCCATGACATTACGGCGGAGTTGCTCGCCCGGCTACCTGATGACCCTGATCGCATGTTCAGCCATGCACAAAGTGAATACTGGCTGGGATATGTTTCCTACCTGGAGGGGCGAAAGCGAGACACCTTAGCACGGTGGCGGTCATATCTTGAACTCGCCCAACGGCTAGTGGAGCGTGAGCCCGCCGAACTCCGGTGGCGGCGTGAGTTAGGCTTTGCCGAGGGGAACTTGTGCACCGCTGAACTGCAGCCACCCCGCAATACAAGCGGCGCGGTTGTGCATTGCGCTCGATCGCGGGATATCTTCGGCAACATTGCCCAGCGATCGCCGCCTAACATTGAAGACTGGATTGGTTTCTCCAATCGCACCGGCTGGCTGGCGGACGCCCTGCTAGCAGCTAGCGATGCCCCTGGCGCGTTGGGGCTTCGTATGGAGCAGCAGCAAATCGCCACTCGCGCGCTAGCCCTCGCGCCCGGCGACGCCCGCGCACGCGAAGCCAAACTACTGGCGCTCATAGGGCTGGCAAGCACCGCGCTTGGTAATGGACGCAAAACAATCGCACGCTCGGCAATCCAGGATGCGCGCCAGGCGGTCGACGGTCTTCGCGACCACGACGTTGCAAACGCGGATTGGGCAGCTTGGGAAAAACAGGTTGCACGACTGGAAGCCGGTCTTGGCAAGTGAGGATCAACGAAGGGAGGCTGTGGTGAACATCATAAATGCAATTCCAGCATCTGTGCTCCGCGACAGGTTTGAGAACGAACAAGTGCTAGACGCGAGCGAGCAATATCACGCGGAGAAGGCAAAAATAATCATTGATCTTGAGCCTGTGGATAAAATGCTAAAATTCAGTTTGCAACAAATAACCGGCACAAGGCAGTTGGTATGGCCCGATCCTGAGTTCGGATCGTATATTGCTGTACCTAGTAATACAAACTTAGTTCTGACCCTAGAACTGAGCGATAACTGGAAGTGGTATTTTAGTGAAATGAATCTGTTCCCCAAGGATCCTAACCACGACAAGTTCTTTCATTTCGTGCCCAATCAATGGAATCCGAAAATAGCAATTTTGCATCTGCGAAACACAGGCAAGCCGAATAGCGATCCCCAACACCACAAGTTCAATATTTGTGTGGATATGGTGCAGCCAGATTCAACAATGCCGCTCGCGCTTGTGATAGATCCGGACGTGAAGAACCCGCCTCCTGTAGATCCGCCCCTTGTCCCTCTTCCTCATCCTACGGACAAGCTGCCCATCCTATGACGTGATCCGGCAGTACTCATGACCAGCGACGAATGCCTCCGGCAGATCACCCGCCTCGCTCGATCGGGAGCGGTCGAGCGGGCTTGGGCGTTGCTGGAGGCGAGCGGGCTGGCCGGTGCGGTAGACGATCCCCGCGCGCTCACGCTCAAAGGGAGACTTGAGAAGGACCGGGCGCGACAGATCAACGGAGCGGAGAGGATCCGCTGGCTCGAGCGAGCCGCGGATCACTACTGGCAGGCTGCCGAGATCGGAGGTAGGTCCTATCCGCTAATCAATGCGGCGACGCTGTCGCTGCTTGCGGGCAAGCCGCGGAAGGCCCACGAGCTGGCTCGGCGGGTGCTCGATCTGCTCGACGCCGAACCTAACGAGCCTGAGACGCCATATTGGCTCGGAGCTACTCGCGCCGAGGCGCTGCTGCTCCTCGGTCGCCCGCACGACGCTCGCGCGGCCTTGCGCGTGGCCGTCAAGGCAGCGCCTCAAGCTTGGGAGGATCGTGCCGCTACGATCGGGCAGTTTCGCCTAATCTGCGCTGAGCTCCGGGGAGACCTCGCCTGGCTCGATCAATTCCTGCCACCGCGCTCGCTGCAGTATGCTGGCGTCATGGCCGTCGGGCAGCAGGATCAGCGGGTACAGGGGCGGATCGCCGCATGGCTCGCGAACGCGAACGTCGGCTTCGGGTACGGCGCGCTCGCGGCGGGGGCCGACATCTGGATCGCTGAAGCGCTGGTCGCGCGCGGCGCCGAGCTGCACGTCGTACTGCCTTGTCCGGTCGAGGTCTTTCGCGACAAGTCGGTCGCCGCGGTCGATCAGGCCGGGTTGCCGCGGTTCGACCGGCTGCTCGAAGCGGCCGCTTCGCTCGACGAACTCGATGCCGCACCCGCGCCGTCGCCGGCGGCGGTCGGGGTGACCGACGCGGTCGCGCTCGGGCTCGCGATGCACAATGCGCGGATCCTGCAGAGCGAGGCGCTCAGGTTGCGGATCGTGGGCGAGGCTGCGCCGAAGCTGCCCGACGAGCCGGTGCGCGGCGCGACGCTGGCCGTGGCGCGGCAGGCGGCAGCGCACGGGTTCGCGGTCGGCGAGGCGGGCGTGGCGCGGGCGATGCTGCGGCCAGGGTCGGGGGTGGGTGCG
>DATDLP010000142.1:0-12367 GCA_036519255.1 Croceibacterium sp. | reverse complement strand
GAACTCCATGGGCACGGAGTGCGGCCGCTAGCCGCGCATGGCAAGCCCCGTTGGTCGCAACCCGAGCCAGCGCGCCAGTGGCGGCACCCGTGCCAAGACCAGGCGCTCGAGCACGAGCAGCACAGCGAGCGAGAGCGCCATCAGCGGCAGCAGAACGGCCAGCGCCAGCACGATCACCGCAACCCCGCGCAGCCGGTTCGACTCGGCCGGCGGCGGAGGCGCTCCGAGCCCCACGGGCTTGCGCCGGCGCCACATAACGATGCCGCTGACGCACAGCGTCATCAGCATCAGCGCGGTGGCGACGCCGATCAGCTGGTTGAGCAGGCCGAACAGCTGCCCCTCGTGCCAGGCGATGCCGTAGTTGACCACGCGGTCGATCGGATGCTTGTCGGCGAAGCGCTCGTGGCTGAGCTCCTCGCCGGTCGCCGGGTCGAAGGCCAGCGTTTCCATCAGCGGGCGGTTCTGGGCTTCGGACTTCACGGTCCACACCTGCCCGGTCGGCGGGCCGAAGGTCTGCGGCGCGCCCGGCGGCAGGACGAGGACCGGAAACGCGAGGGTCCGCGCTTCGGCCTCGCTGACGTAGAGCGTCAGCCGCGAGAAGTCCTGGCCGGGACTGCGCGGCGCGTTCAGCATGGCCGCGTGGTCGTGCCCGGCGTGCACGGCCTGTGCGCCCGTAGCCCAGTTCTGCTGCCCGGAAACGAGGCCAAGCTCGGCGCGCGCTGCGGCGAACGCGCTGCCCCAGACGCCGGCCCACGGCAGGCCGGTCAGCAGCAGGACCAGCGCGAGTCCCGAGACCCACACGCCGGTCACCGCGTGCAGGTCGCGCCAGAACACCCGTCGCCCGGCGTGCAGGCGCGGCCAGATCGCCCCGGCCGCGCCGCGTCCGCGCGGCCACCACAGGTAAAGCCCGGTCGCGATCATCACGATCGCCCAGCTCGCGGCGAGCTCGACCAGCCAGTCGCCGAAGCGCCCGATCATCAGCGAGCCGTGCAGCCGCTTGATCGTCTCGCTCAGCCGCTCCGTGGGATCGAGGCTGCCGAGCACCTGGCCCTGCGGCGAGACGAACACGTCGAGCATGCCGGGCCCCTCGGGCAAGCCGAGATGGATCATTGCCGCGTCGCCCGGCCGCTCGGGCAGGCGATAGGCATGGAACGAGGCGCCCGGTGTCGTGGCCAGCGCGGCCTCGAGTTGCCGGTTGGGCGAAACGGCAGCGGCAGTGGAGAGCCCGCGAAAGTCGCGTTCCTCCCACCGGTCGAGCTGCGGCTTGAACAGGTAGATCGAACCGGTCAGCGCCAGCACGAGCACCATCGGCACCACGAACAGCCCGGCGTAGAAATGCCAGCGCCAGATCGTGCGGTAGAGGCGGCCGTCGGACATCGCCCGCCTCCTAGAACCGCGCCCGCACGCCGCCGAACACGGCGCGGCGCTCGACCGGGTAGTAGATCGCCGAGGCCGGGGTGGCGAGAATCGCCGCGCTGATGTCGCCGATCGCGTCCTTCGCGGCCAGATTGCGCGCGTCGAGGAACAGGTCGACGTTGCGTGCCACCGTCGCCCCGGCGGTAAGCCCGAGCAGCGCATAGCCGGGGGTCCGCGTGGTGTTGCGGTAGTCGGCCCACGCCCCTTCGGGCACCCATTCGAGATTCGGCGCGACATGCAGCGCGTCGCTGCCGAACCGCAGCTCCGCACGGTAGACGTGGCGCGGCACCACCGGCAGGCGGTTGTCGCCGTACTGCGCGTCGTCGCGGAATGTGAAGTCGTTGTACTGGTAGACCTGCCGCAGGTTGAGCCAGTCGGCGAGGTGCAGCTCGAGCGCCGCCTCGATCCCCTGGTGCCGCGTCTCGTCGGCGTTGAAGGTAGAAGCCGGGATATCCGGGCCGAGGGAGAACTGCAGCAGCTCGTCGCTGACGTTCGCGCGATAAAGCGACAGGTCCCAACTCGCGATCCCCGCGCTGCCGCGCGTGCCCAGCTCGAACGTCCAAGCGGTCTGCGCCTCGACCGGCACGAAGGCGGAGATCTGCGCCAACTCGATGAACCCGGGGAATTCGGCCGAGCGGCTGTAGTTGGCGTAAAACTGGAGGTCTTCACCAGCTTCGTAGAGGACGCCGAGCTTGGGCGAGAACTCGCTGAAGTCGGCGCGGCCGGTCACGTCGGTGGAGCTGCCGTTGAAGGTCTGGTGCTGCTCGCGGAAGCCATCGGCCCAGATGCCACCGGCGATCAGGCTCAGCGCTTCGACAGGGCGGTAGCGCAGCTCGGCATAGACGTTGCTCGTCCGGGCCTTTTGGTCGGCGGCGAACGTGAGCGCCCCGCGCTCGCCACCGACGTTGACGGAGCGCTCTGAATCGACCGTGCCGTGGCGCGTCTCGCCGCCGAGCGTGAGCGCCAGCGGACCTTCGCCCCAACTCAAGCGGAACATGCCGCCGAGGTCTTCGGAGTCCTGATCGATCACCTGATAGATCGGATGGTGGAGCGACTTGGCGTTGTAGAACACGCCGAGCTCGAGCCCCGCGCTGCCGAGGTTGATCGTGGTGCGGTTCTGCAGCCGGGCCGAATCGATGTCGCGCCCCTGGTCGCCAACGAAATTGCCGGTTTCAGGCGCGGTCAGCGCTTGCCGCATCGTCAGCGCACCGGGGAGCTGCTGGTCGATCTGGTTGAGGCTGGCGTAGAACCGTGTGTGCACGGTCTCGCTCAGCCGGAATCCGGTATTGCCGTGGAAGCGCAGCGAGTCCCGGTGGGCGTGCTGCCTATCGCCATCGGAGGTGTCGGCGCTCACCGCCCCCCAGTAGTCGGCATCGCCGTTGCCTCCGCCGTACGAGACCAGCCCGCGCAGCGTATCGAACGAGCCTGCATCGCCGCGCAGATAGAGCCCACGCGCATCGCTACCCGTCGGCGTCACCCCGTTGACCGCGCCGCCAAGCGTGCCCGAGCCGAACCGCAGCGCGTTGGCGCCTCGGTACACTTCGAGATGATCGAAGAAGATCGGCTCGAGTTCCTGGAAGTCGCCGTTGTCGTCGGCGAGGTTGATCGGCACGCCGTCCTGCAGCAGCGTCAGCCCCCGCATGTGAAACCCGCGCGAAATGCCCGAACCGCGGATCGAGATGCGCACCTCCTGCCCGTAGCGCGGCTGGAGATAGACGCCCGGCGAGAACGCGAGCGCGTCGCGCAGCGAGACGAGCGATTTGTCGGCGTAGTCCTCGTAGCCGATCACGTTGGCGCCACCGGGAGTGGCGCGGACTTGCTGTTCTGCCGCGTCGTTCAGCGTTTCGCCGGTGACGATGATCGTGCCGCCGGCCTGTTCTGCCTCGTCAGCGGCCGTTTCGGCATGGACCGGGAACGCGAAGGCAAGGAGCGAGCCGGCGAGCGCCAGCCTCGAGAGTCGCATTGGGTGTCTTCCTGCAGCCCGACCATGGTCGGGTGGTCAAACGGATCGAGTGGGATCGTCAGGCCAGGGCAGGAGGGCCGCGCAGTGGCGGCTGGGTATGCGGCACGGGGCGCGCCGGCAGAACGCGCGTCGAGGCGAGCCCGAGCACGAGAATGAAGGCGAACGCGAGCGCCAGCAGGATCGGGTCGGCGCCGCCGAGCGCGCTCTTGGCGAGGGTCGAGAACGCGCACGGGCCGTCCTTCGCGCCTTTGGCGGGCGCGCCGGGCTTGGCCGGAACGACCAGTTGTGTGGTCTTGTGTCCGCCGCTGGCGTCCGAGCAGACCGCAATGGTGATCACCGAGGAAGCATCGTGCGAGACCATGTAGCCGGCGGGCAAGGCGGCGCGCACGAGAAAGGCGAGCGCCAGCGCTAGTAGCGCGAGGTGCCGATGGTCCCGAATCGAGGCGCGCAGCCGCTGCATCGCGAGCGCTCTAGCCTCGCGGCGCGGCGATGTCAGGCGCCTTCGAATGCGGCGATGATCGGGCAGGGCCCCTTGCCGCCGGCTGCGCAGTCCTTGGCGAGCTTCGCCAGCGATTGCCGGGCATGCTCGAGCTCGGCGATCCTCGCGTCGAGCGCGGCGATCCGCGCGCGCGCCATGTCGCGGGCGCGAGGGCGGTCGTCGGTGCTGTCGAGATGCAGCAACTCGGCGATCTCCTCGAGCGTGAACCCGGCCGCCTGCGCCGAGCGGACGAACCGCAGGCGGCGGACCTCGTCGGGCCCGTAGTGGCGGATGCCCGAGACGCCGGTCTTCTGCGGCCGCGGATCGGCCAGCAGCCCTCGGCGTTGGTAGTAGCGCACCGTTTCCACTCCGACGCCCGCGCTGCGGGCGAGCTGCGAAATGCTCATCGCGGCCATGCTTGACTCCGTACCATGGTACAGGCCCCATATAGGCTCTCGCAATGACGGAACAAACGCGAATCGCCGCACCCGAGGCAACGGGGAAGGGCTCCGCCACCCTCTATCGGATGGTCATGCCGCACCATGTTTGCCCTTACGGCCTCAAGGCGAAGGACCTGCTCGAACGCAGCGGCTATGCGGTCGACGATCGCCCGCTGACCACCCGCGAGGACACCGACCGGTTCAAGGCAACCCACGGCGTAAAGACCACACCGCAAGCGTTCATCGGCGGCGAGCGTGTCGGCGGCTACGACGAGCTGCGGCGGTTCCTCGGGCTCAAGGTGAAGGATTCCGAGGCGACGAGCTACACGCCGGTGCTCGCGGTCTTCGCCGCGGCCGCGGCGCTTGCGCTGGCGGCAAGCCACGCCGCGTTCGGCACGCCGCTTACCCCGCGCGCCGTCGAATGGTTCGTCGCCTTCGCCATGGTGCTGCTGGCGATGCTCAAGCTGCAGGACCTCGAGACGTTCTCGACGATGTTCCTCAATTACGACCTGCTCGCGCGGCGCTGGGTGCCGTACGCGTATCTCTACCCGTTCGCCGAGTTCGGGGCCGGCGCGCTGATGGCGGCGCGGGCGCTGGACTGGCTGTCGATCCCGCTGGGGCTGGTCATCGGAACTGTCGGCGGCGTTTCGGTGTTCTACGCGGTCTACATCCAGAAGCGCGAGCTCAAGTGCGCCTGCGTCGGCGGCTCGGGCAAAGTGCCGCTGGGCTTCGTTTCCCTTACCGAGAACCTCTTCATGGTGGCGATGGCGCTGTGGATGCTGGCCGGACCCCATGCCTGAAGGACCTGCGATGACATCGCTTCGCCTGCTTGCCGCAACCGCGCTCGCCGCCACCCTCGCGGTGCCCGCGCTAGCGCAGGATCATGCGGGGCGCGAGCAGCATACGCCGGCGCCACAACCGGACGAGCAGCCTGATCATTCGCAGATGGACCATTCGCAGATGGGGCATGACGAGAGCGTCGCGCCGCAGGAGAGCGAACTCGACGACTATTGCCCTCCCGCCATCTGCGACAAGGCCTTGCGCAGGGTGCCGCACGACTTCGAGATGCCCGATCTCAGCCAGCTTCCTCCGCCACGTTACGTGGAAGCCTCGGGGACGGCGCGGCTACCCGGCGCGGAAGGCATGATGCCCGGGCTGCACCGCGATCTCGGCGATGACTGGATGGGCATGGCGCATGGCTATCTGTGGGGCGTCTACACCGACCAGGGCGGGCCGCGCGGCGACGACAAGGCGTACGTGCAGTCGATGGCCATGCTGATGGCGCAGAAGAATTTCGACGGTGCGCGCCTGCAGCTCAAGGCGATGCTGAGCGCCGAGCCGCTGATGGATGCGCGCGGGTATCCCAACCTGTTCGCCACCGGCGAGACCGCGCACGGCGAGCCGCTGGTCGACCGGCAGCACCCGCACGACCTGTTCATGGAGCTGGCGGCGCGGGGGGACGTCTACCTCGGCGAAGGCACGCATGCGTTTGTCTATGGCGGACCTGTGGGCGAGCCGGCGCTCGGGCCGCCCGCGTTCATGCACCGCGCCTCGGCCAGGCTGAATCCCGAAGCGCCGATCACGCACCACTGGTTTGATTCGACGCATATCACTTACGGTGTGGTGACCGCGGGCGTGGCGGGTAGTGCATGGCAGGTCGAGGCTTCGGCCTTCCGCGGCGAGGAGCCCGACGAAGACCGCTGGGACATCGAAGCCCCGCGGCTCGACAGCTGGAGCGTGCGCGCGACGTTGACCCCGTCGCCGAACTGGGCCTTGCAGGTCAGCCACGGCCGGCTCGAGCAGCCCGAGGCGCTGCATCCTGGGGTGGATGAGGCGCGGACCACGGCGAGCGTGCACTACAACTCCGGCCGCGGCCTTTCCGCGACGGCCGCGTTTTCCTCCAAGGACCGGCTGCCCGGGCCGACGCTGACGGCATGGCTTGCCGAGGCCAGCTGGGATTTCGCCGAGCGGCACACGCTGTTCGGGCGGATCGAGAACGCCGAGAACGACGAGCTCTTCCCCGACCACGCCGATCCGCTGCACGACCAGGCGTTCCGCGTGAGCAAGTTCCAGGCCGGGTACGCGTATACCCTGCCGTTGGGGCCGTTCGGCCTGTCGCTAGGCGGCAGTGTGGCAGCGTTCGCCAAGCCCGATGCGCTCGATGCAGCCTATGGCAGCAGCCCGATAGGCTACACGCTGTTCGCCAAGCTCACGCTGGGGCGCTAAGCCGGTGAACGCCGCTGAACTACACTACGGTGAATTCAGCGCTCGTGCACGGCGGACGATGCAGGTTTGCGTGCTGCCAACAGGAGAAAGTGCGATGAACCGGGTACTCAGGACTTTTGCCGCCGGCGGCGCCGCAGTGGCGCTGGCCGTGGCAGGCCCGGCGTTGGCTCACACGCGGCTGGTCGGCTCGACGCCGGCGGCCAACGCCACGGTCAGCTCGCCGCGCACGATCACGCTCACTTTCAACGAGCGGCTGGTCCCGGCGTTCTCGAAGTTCGAGCTGACGATGCCCGCGCACGACACTGCGATCCCGGTCGAGACCGCCGTTTCGCAGGACGGCAAGCAGATCGTCGGAACGGTGGCCTCGCCGCTGTCGAAGGGCGCCTATCGGATCGCCTGGACGGCTGCCGGGGCGGACGGGCACAAGATGACCGGCACGCTCGCCTTCACGGTCGGTTGAGCGTGATCGAGGCGGCGATCCTCGTCGCCCGGCTGCTGCAATACCTCGGGGCGGCGATCCTGTTCGGGTCGTCGCTGTTCTTCCTCTATGCGCTTCCGCCCACGGGGCCGGCAGCGGCGTCGGTACGCGGCTGGGCGCGGCCGCTGCTGGTCGGAGCGGCGGTGATCCTGGCTGCATCGAGCGCCGGAGCGGTCGCGGCGCAGGCCAGCCTGTTCGCCGGATCGTGGAGCGACGGACTGACGCGCGAGGCGATCGGGGCGGTGGTGTCGTCGATGGACTTCGGCAAGGCCGCGGTCGTCCGTTTGGGTGCGGCGATGGCGGCGCTGGCGCTGCTCATCGCGCTCCCGCGGGGCCGCGCCGCGTGGAGCGCCGCTGCGGGCGCCGGGGCCGTGGCATCCGCAAGCCTGGCCTGGATGGGCCACGCGGCGGCCACTGAGGGACCGTGGGCGGCGCCGCACCGCGTCGCCGACGCGATCCATGCGCTCGCTGCGGCGGCCTGGATCGGGGCACTCGTCGTGCTTCTCCGGATGGCCAGTGAGCGCGGAGCTGGCAGCGTGCAGCATACGGCGCTGCGCAGTGCGCTGCTCCGGTTCTCCGTCGTGGGCCCGCTGCTCGTCACTGCGATCGTGCTCACGGGTTTCGTCAACGCATGGGTGCTTGTCGGCCCGGGCGGTATCGGTGCGCTCGCCGCGACCCCATACGGCCTGACGCTGTTGCTCAAGCTGGCGTTGTTCGCAGCGATGGTGGCGCTCGCCGCCGCCAACCGGTTTCTCTTCACCGCGCTGACGGCGCAACCTGGGCTGTCGCTTGGCCCGCTGCGCCTCAGTCTCGCGCTGGAGACGGCTGCGGGCTTTGCTGTGCTGGGGGTCGTCGCGAGGCTTGGGACTTTGGTACCGCCGACAGCTGCGTAAACACCGGGGAGGGCAGTCAGTCCGCCCCGTCCTCGGATTTGAAGTTGTCGACGCCGTAGTCGCGCACCTCGTCCTGGCTCAGGCAGTAGCGCGTGGTCGGGTTCTCCTCGCTGCCGACTGCCTGCTGCTTGTACATCACCTCGGTCAGCAGATCGCGGCTGATCCCCATGCGGATCAGGAAGTCGTTGTCCTCGGTCGCCAGCAGCGCGCTCGACTGCTCGATTTCGGCGATCAGGCGCACGGTTTCCGCGGTGCCTTCCTCGGCGGCGAGGAAGATCGCCTCGCGGTCGCCGGTGTGGGTGAACATGTGCACCATGAACACCCCGCCCGGATCGACGAACCGGGGACGCCCTCCCATGAACACGAAGTTACAGGCCGAGAAGCAGGTCCAGCCGGCGGGAATGCGCGTGCGTATGCCTGGGTACGAGCGGATCATCCTGCCCGCTTCGTTGCCCGCGCGCGCGTCGCCGCCGCGCGAGCGGATCCAGATCTCCTCGAGATCCTCGTCCTTGTCGATCTCGGCCTTGAGCCGTGCGGGCAAGCCCGCGTCGATGATCCCCTCGGCGACGAGCACATGCATGCCGTCCACCATGCGCGGCGTCAGCGTCATCGCCTTCGCCGGCCCCCAGTCCGGCTCGGCCGGGCAGGTCGGGTTCTTCGGGTCGCTGGCGGCACCAAGCAGGACCAGGGCCGCGAGTGCGGCCCCCACGCGCAGGGGCCTGCCGAAGCGCATGGTCATGCCGCGATCGCGTAGCGCCTCGCCGGCGGCCGGCGGCACATCCGCTTGTCGGCGCGGGCCTCTTCGCCATCGACGATGACCACGTCGGTGACCGTGATGCACTGCAGCCCTTCGGCGTTGGCCTCCTGGTCGCTCGCGACGACGGTCGAGGTGCCCGAGACGTCCCCGCGCGTTTCCGAGGTCCACATCGCCATCTGGCCGACTTCGGGCGCACCTTCCTCGCTGCCGTCGGCCGAGCGGGTCGCCTCGACCGTGGCGTCCGCGGCCTGCTTCTGCTCGTCGGGGTCGAGCCGGCAGGCGATAGAGGCGGTGAGCTGGTCGGTGAACGCGGCCACCGGGACGTAGCCCATGAAGCCCCCGGCGTTCCCCGCCACGCTGCTGGCGACCGAACCGAGAATGCCGCCGGCGATGCGCGACCCGGTGCTGCGCTTCGATTCGGAGCACTTGTCTTGGTTGTCGTCGCGGCTTTGCGATCGGCGCGCACCGCCGAATACACCGCCGAACTGCGCCTCGGCAGGCACCGCCAGCGAAAGTGCGGCGAGCGCTGCGGCAACCAGGCCGAAAGACTTCAGGCGACCGCTAACCATCTCAAATTCCTCAGTGACCCCCACCCCGTCGGGCGAACGATAGCACATCCGGCACTGGTCAGATACCGTGGTTGTACGGCACCGGGGCGCGCATTCCGCCGGCTACGCCGCCGACGCGCAGCGGGTGCGACCGCGGCTGGATGAGGCCTCGGCGGAGAAGAACTCGGGTCCATTGGGGATGGCTCCCGCGTTCGCCGTTGTCATAAATCCGTAATCGCATAAGCTTCCGCGCAGAACAGGGGATGCCGGTCAGCATGGACATGCACGTCGCCAGGATCGGTTGCTACCGACGGCTGCTTCGGCAAGCCCTGCATTCGGAGACCCGCCGCACGCTCGAATGGCTGCTCGCCGATGCCGTTCGGGTCCACGCCGTGGAGGAATCCGGCTCCCGGCCGTGGGACAGGTATCCGTCCCCCAGGCTTGTCGCAATCGCCGACCAAGCTGTCGCCGAAGTGGCGCGGCTGACGGGGTCGCAGTTCGCCAACATGCAGCTATATGTGGCCGCGCAGGATACGCTGCTGCTGCTCGCGTACCGCAACTTCGAGCCCGCATTCGTCGGCCGTTTTGCCTCGTTCCGGCCGGACGGAAGGACCTCGTGCAGCCGCGCGGTGGCCTGCGGCGAGCGGGTCATCCTCGAGGACGTCGAGCAGGATCCGCCGTTCGCCCCGCACGTCCCGTCGGCGCGGGCGGCGGGGTTCCGGGCGCTTCAGTCGACGCCACTGAAGGGCAAGTCCGGCGAGTTGATCGGTGTGCTCACCACGCATTTCTCGGCCCCGCGCGCGTTCTCCAACGACGAGCTCGAGGAACTGGACGCACACGCCAGCCACGTGTCGGCGGAACTGGCGCGCGCCTGCGGGTGACGCGTGCGGCCCTAGAGGTGCGCCAGCAACCAGTCCTCTGAGTCAGGATCGAAACCGTGCCACGCGGCGTGTCCCGCGAGCAATGCCACGATCACGCGCTCGTCCGTGATCAGATGCCGTTTGATGTGGTCGCGTAGCTTGGTCGCGTGGTCATCGGATTCGATCACCCATACGTCGTCCTGCACGTTCCAGCAGTTGTCGGACAGGCCCGCGACGACCTCGCCGATTTGGCGCCGCCTGTGGTCGTCACCGCAGCAATAGGTTGCCAGATAGAGCATCGTGAACCGCCATTAGCCGTTTGCAATCTATGTGGGAAATATTTCGCTGGTGTATCAACATGCATTAGCGGCGCGGCCTCCGCGCGCGCCGGTCAGCTTCGATCCGGAACCTTGCTGCGAAGCTCCTCGAGCCACACCGCCGCCGAGGCGTCGCTCGGCGCACGCCAGTCGCCGCGCGGGCTCAGCGCGCCTGCGGTCGAAACCTTGGGGCCGTTGGGGATCGCGCTGCGCTTGAACTGGCTGAAGGCGAAGAAGCGCTGGAGGAAGCTCTCGAGCCAGCGGCGGATCGTCGCCAGGTCGTACTCGTGACGGCCGGCCTCGGCGATCCCGGCGGGCCATGCGCCGTGCGCCTTGTCGCGCCAGGCGTGCCAGGCGAGGAACGCGACCTTCGACGGGCGCTGGCCGAAGCGCATCACGTGGTGGAGGAAGAAGTCGTTGAGCTCGTAGGGCCCGATCTTCTGCTCGGTCGACTGGACCTCGCCGTCCTCGCCGACCGGGACCAGCTCGGGGCTGATCTCCTGCGCGAGGATCGCCTCGAGCACCGCGTCGGTCTCGCGGTCGAGCTGGTCGGTGCGCGCGGTCCAGCGGATCAGGTACTGGATCAGCGTCTTGGGCACGCCGGCGTTGACGTTGTAGTGCGCCATCTGGTCGCCGACGCCATAGGTGCTCCAGCCGAGCGCGACCTCGGAGAGGTCGCCGGTGCCGAGGACGAAGCCGTTGTGGCGGCCGGCGAGGCGGAACAGGTAGTCGGTCCTGAGGCCCGCCTGGACGTTCTCGAACGTCACGTCGTGCACCGGCTCACCGCGTGCGAACGGGTGGCCGATGTTTTCGAGCATCGTCGACGCGGTCGGGCGGATGTCGATCTCCTCCGCGGTGATGCCGAGCGCGTTCATGAGCTTCCAGGCGTTCGACTTCGTTCCCTCGGAGGTGCCGAAGCCGGGCATCGTGTAGCCGCGGATCGTGCTGCGCGGCAGGCCCAGCCGGTCGCACACTTTGGCCGCCACGATCAGCGCGTGGGTGGAATCCAGCCCGCCGGAGACGCCGATCACCATGCTGCTGCCACTGGTCTGCTCGAACCGGCGCATCAGGCCGTCGACCTGGATGTTGAACGCCTCGAAGCAGTCCTCGTCGAGCTTGTGCGGCCGGTTGGGGACGAATGGGAACCGGCGCATCGGGCGCACGAGGCCGATGTCGCCCGCGGCGGGCCGGTGGTCGAAGCCGATCGTGCGGAACCGGTCCTCGGGGCGGCCGGCGGCCTCGGCGGCATCGTTGAAGGTCGGCAGGCGCAGCCGGTCGCCGAGGATCCGGTCGGTGTCGATGTCGGCGATGCACAGCTCGGGGCGTAGCGCGAAGCGCTCGCTTTCGGCGAGCAGGTCGCCGAGCTCGTAGATCACGCCCTGGCCGTCCCATGCCAGGTCGGTGGTGCTCTCGCCGTGGCCGGCGGCCGAGTAGACGTACGCGCTGGCGGTGCGGGCCGACTGCGCGCGGCACAGCAGGTGGCGCTCGTCGGCCTTGCCGATGACGATGTTCGAGGCCGAGAGGTTGGCGAGGATCGTCGCGCCGGCGAGCGCGCCGGCGGTCGAAGGTGGATCGGGCGCCCAGAAGTCCTCGCAGATCTCGACGGACAGCTTGAATCCTGGCAGCTGGTTCGACGCGAACAGGAGGTCGGTGCCGAACGGGATATCGAACTTTCCGACGCGGATTGTCTGGCCGCGGATGGCGATCCCCGAGGCGAACCAGCGCTTCTCGTAGAACTCGCGGTAGTTGGGCAGGTAGCTTTTGGGCACCGCGCCGAGCAGCTTGCCGTCGGCTACCGCGAGCGCGCAGTTGTAGAGCCGCCCGTTGCGGCGCAATGGCGCGCCGATCAGGAGCACCGGCGAAAGCCCCTCGCTGGCTGCGGTGATCTCCAGCACCGCGGCTTCGGCGGCATCGAGCAGCGCCGACTGCAGGTGCAGGTCGTCGATGGCGTAGGACGAGACGCACAGCTCGGGATAGACCAGCAGGTCGAT
>DATDLP010000141.1:0-2764 GCA_036519255.1 Croceibacterium sp. | reverse complement strand
AGGAGCGAGGCGCAGCGCGGGCCCGTCGGCCCCATGCAAGCCTCGCGACGCCCTCCAGCGGGCCTCACAAGGCGACCCCGAAGGGGCGGGCCGATTTTGGCCGATTGCTGCGTTGCTCGTCGGTCACGATGGGTGCGGCATCGCTCCCTCCTCGCGCCTTGCACTCGGCCAAAATCGGCTCCGTCACGACGGGCAAAGCTGGTCGGGTCTGGGTCTAGAGCGCTTCGCTCGAGGCCCACTCCACGCCAGGCCCGTCGGTGCGGATCACGTCGGCCAGTTCCCACACGTTCTCGTAGCCGTAGCCGACGAGGTTGATGAAGGTCGGGATATTGAGCGCGAGCTGGACCTTCTTGGTCACCACCGGGGTACGATCGTCGGCGAAATTGTTGTTGCAGTAGATGTAGATCGGCCGCGACTTGTCGCGCCCGAGCACTTCGGCCAGCCGCTCGTCGGTGAAGTCGGGCAGCGGCAGGTTGATCGCGCCCTCGATGTGCCCTTGCGCGAACGCGGTCTCGGAGCGCGCATCGAGCAGGATCGCCCCCTCGGCATGCGCGCGCGCGGCAAACTCGTCCCACGGCAGGCGCCGGGCTTCGCGATAGTCGCCGACCTTGCCGGCCAGTTCGACGAAGCCGGGATAGTCGATCTGCGGATTGCTGGCGGCTTCCTCCGCAAGGGCCGGTACGGACAATGCCGAGCCGGCCAGCGCAAGGACAAGCGTGCGAACGCGGTTCATGGCACTCTCCCTTCGCGGAGAGGCTGCGCCCGGGCGCCCCAACGCAGGATGAACGGCTATTCGGGCAGGAAGAACAGGTCCTCCACCCGGCATTCGAGAGCCCCGGCGAGCTTGAGCGCGACCACCGTCGAGGGAACGAACACCCCGTTCTCGACCGTGTTCACGGTCTTGCGGCTCATTCCGATCAGGTCGGCGAGCTGTGCCTGAGTCAGGCCTTTCCGATCGCGGAACTCCCGCAACCTGTTCCTCAGCGCGTCAGGCAAGAGCGCGCCGCTCCAGCAGCCCGAATCGCAAGAGCGCGGTGGCCAGACCGGCGGACACGATCAGGTGGATTCCATCGCGTAAATCGACGGGGCCAGGAGCGAATGAATCCGCGCCGTAGAGTAGGATGCCGGCGAACATCGCGACCGTGAACCCCGCTCCCAGCGCTTCGGCGCGATTGGCCCGAGTTACCTCGTCGTTCATCAGCTCGCGCACTTCGCGCGGCTTGAACCACAATCCGCCGGTCAGCAGGGCGGCCAGCACGACCGCCGAGAACAGCAACCAGCCAGCCGTACGGACCAGGTCGACCGACTGCATAAGGTCGCTCCGGGTGAAGAACGCCGCCTGCTGGATGAAAAGGAACAGCGCCAGCACCGGCATGATCCGCGCGCGGCGGCGAGTCAGGCGTTCGGCTGCTTCAGCCGGAGAGATTTCGGACATCGCTGGCTCCCTATGTAACCTTCAGGTTATTAGTAACCTGAAGGTTACATAGGGTCAACTCGATTATCTCAGGCCGCGAGCTTCCGCAGCACGTAGTGCAGGATGCCGCCGTTGCGGTAGTATTCCATCTCGTTGGCAGTATCGATCCGGCACTTGGCGGTGAACGCGAACTGCGAGCCGTCGGCGCGGGTCACGCAGACCTGGACGTCCTGGCCCGGCACCAGATCCGCCAGCCCGGTGATCGAGAAGCTGTCGTCGCCGGTCAGGCCGAGGGTGGCGCGCGTGTCGCTGCCCGTGAACTGCAGCGGCAGCACGCCCATGCCGACCAGGTTGGAGCGGTGAATGCGCTCGAAGCTCTCGACGATCACCGCGCGCACCCCGAGCAGGTTGGTGCCCTTGGCCGCCCAGTCACGCGACGAGCCGGTGCCGTATTCCTTGCCCGCGACCACCACCAGCGGCGTGCCGTCGGCCTTGTGCTTCATCGCCGCGTCGTAGATCGCCATCGTCTCGCCGGCGTACTTGGTGATGCCGCCCTCGACCCCCGGGACCATCTCGTTCTTGATGCGGATGTTGGCGAACGTGCCGCGCATCATCACCTCGTGGTTGCCGCGACGGCTGCCGTACGAATTGAAGTCCGCCTTAGCGACCTGGTGGCCGAGCAGGTAGCGGCCGCCGGGGCTGTCTTCCTTGATCGAGCCCGCAGGGCTGATGTGATCGGTGGTCACCGAGTCGCCGAGGATCGCCAGCGGCTTGGCGCCGACGATGTCGGTCACCGGCGCCGGGGTCATCGACATGCCCTCGAAGTACGGCGGGTTGGCGACGTAAGTGCTGCCCGCGCGCCACTGGTAGGTGTCCGAGCCCGTGACGTCGATCTTCTGCCAGTGGACGTCGCCCTTGTAGACGTCGGCATAGCGCGCCTCGAACATGCCGCGGTCGATGCTGCCCGAACGGAGCGTGGCGACCTCGTCGTTGGTCGGCCAGATATCCCGGAGATAGACGTCGACCCCGTCGTTGCCCACGCCGATCGGGGTGCTGACGATATCCTCGGTCACCGTGCCCTTGAGCGCGTAGGCGACCACCAGCGGCGGGCTGGCGAGGAAGTTCGCCCGCACGTCGGGGCTCACCCGGCCCTCGAAGTTGCGGTTGCCCGACAGCACCGAGGCGGCGACGATGTCGTTGCCGTTGATCGCCTTGCTGATCGGCTCGGCCAACGGGCCCGAATTGCCGATGCAGGTGGTGCAGCCGTAGCCGACCAGATCGAACCCGAGCGCGTCGAGGTGCACCTGCAGCCCGGCCTTGATCAGGTAGTCGGTGACCACCTGCGATCCC
>DATDLP010000140.1:0-2779 GCA_036519255.1 Croceibacterium sp. | reverse complement strand
CGTCGAAGCGGCCCTGGTGCGCCAGGGCGGTTCGGCCTTCGTGCCCAACGACTGCGATCTCGGCGAAGCGCGTCGGCTCTGGCTGCTGACCGGCCCCAACATGGCGGGCAAGTCGACCTTCCTGCGCCAGAACGCGCGGATCGTGCTGCTCGCGCAGGCCGGGGGCTTCGTCCCCGCCGCGCACGCCACTATCGGGCTGGTCGACCGCCTTTTCAGCCGCGTCGGCGCTTCGGACAACCTCGCGCGCGGCCGCTCGACCTTCATGGTCGAGATGGTCGAGACTGCGGCGATCCTCGCGCAGGCCACCGAGCGCAGCTTCGTGATCCTCGACGAGGTCGGCCGCGGCACCTCGACGTACGACGGGCTCGCGCTGGCCTGGGCGGTGGCCGAGGCGATCCACGAGACCAATCGCTGCCGTTGCCTGTTCGCCACGCATTATCATGAGCTCGCGCGCCTCGCCGAGACCTGCCCGGCGCTCTCGCTGCATCATGTCCGGGCCAAGGAATGGCAGGGCGACCTGGTGCTGCTGCACGAGGTGTCCGAGGGCGCGGCCGACCGCAGCTACGGTCTCGCGGTGGCCAAGCTCGCCGGGGTTCCGGCCGTCGTGCTGAGCCGCGCGAAGGACGTGCTGAAGCGGCTCGAGAAAGGCCGTGCCGAAACCGGCGGGCTCGCCGCGGGGCTCGGCGAGCTGCCGCTGTTCGCGGCGGCGATCGAGGCGGCCGAGGAAAAGGTCGATGCGGTGCGCGACAGGCTCGACGCGCTCGACATCGATGCGCTCTCGCCGCGCGCCGCGCTCGACCTGCTCTACGAGCTCAAGCGGATCGCCGGCGAGCGATGAATTCTTAACCACCGCGGGGCTATCCCCGCGCGATGATCCCGTTCGGGCCCAAGCTCAACACCGTCTTCGCCAGCCGCTGGAAGGCGCTGATCTGGGCCGGCGGCATTCTGCTGACGGCGTACTGCACGGTGCCCTCGCTCGAGCAGGCCACCAGCTCCAAAGCCGAGCAGGCGCAGTCCGAAAAGCCGGTGCATCACAACCCTTGGGCGCTCGACAAGAAGTAGCGCCGGCCGGGGTCATTCGTCGTCGGTCGCCTCGCCGTAGGTCTCGTCCTCATCGTCGTGATTGGGCTCGCCGCGAAAGGCGCCCATGTCGATCCGGCCCGACCGCTCCATGTCGCGCATCTTGTCGATGAGGTCCTGCGAGGCATCGTCCATCACCTCGCCCGGATCGTCGGGCTTGATGCTGTCGAGCGGGCTGGCATCGCGCCCGCCGCCGGCGAGCGCTTCGTCGGCCAGCGTGTGGGCCTGCGCGAGCTCGTCGTCCTGCTCGGCGTTGTGCAATTCGGGGGCCTCTTCGGCGGAAGTGCGCGGGCGGTCGGTCATGGCAAAGTCTCCTTTGCCGCCCCAACGTTACCGCGTCGGCACGGGTTCCTCGCCGCTGTAGTCGTAGAACCCCTTGCCCGCCTTGCGCCCGAGCCAGCCAGCCTCGACGTAGCGCGTCAGCAGCGGGGCGGGCCGGTATTTCGAATCGCCGGTGCCGGCGAAGATCACCCGCATGATCTCGAGGCAGGTGTCGAGCCCGATGAAGTCGGCCAGCGAGAGCGGCCCCATCGGATGGTTGAGCCCGAGCCGGCAGCCCTTGTCGATGTCGGCGATCCCGGCGGTGCCATTGCCGAGCACGAACACCGCCTCGTTGATCATCGGCAGCAGCACGCGGTTGACGATGAACCCCGGCTCGTCCTCGCTGACCACCACCTCCTTGCCCAGGCTCTCGGCAAAGCCGCGCACCTTGGCGACCGTGTCGGCCGAGGTAGCGAGCCCGGGAATCACCTCGACCAGCGTCATCACCGGCACCGGGTTGAAGAAATGCAGCCCGACGAACCGCGCCGGATCCGCGGTGCCGGCGGCCATGCGGGTGATCGGGATCGAGCTGGTGTTGCTGGCGAGGATCGCCTCGGGCCCGAGCACCTTCTCCGCCACCTCGAAGATCGCCCGCTTGATCTCCTCGCGCTCGGTCGCCGCCTCGACGATCAGCCCGGCCTCCGCCATCGGCGCGTAGTCTGACGACGGCCGGATGCGCGCCAGTGCCGCGTCCGCGTCGGCGGCCGCGAGCTGCCCTTTCTCCACCTGCCGTGCGAACCGCTTGCCGATCGCGTCGCGCGCCGTCTCGGCGATCGCCAGGTCGCGGTCGACCAGCACCACCGCGTAGCCGCTCGCCGCCGCCACTTGCGCCACGCCCGCACCCATTTGCCCGGCGCCGATGATGCCGACCGTGTCCATCAAGCCGCTCCTTTTCGCAGATGCAGCATGATAGCGGGCGCGCGAATGGGGCGCTAGCGATTCGCTCCCGGCGTCCAGAGCACATCGCCCGCGTCGTCGGCGTTGACCGCTCGGGCAAGCACGAACAGGTAGTCGGACAGCCGGTTCACGTAAGCCAGCGCCGCCGGATTGACCGGCTCGGCGGCCGACAGCGCGGTCATCGCCCGTTCGGCCCGCCGCACCGCGGCGCGGGCTACATGCAGCCGCGCAGCGCTCTCGCTCCCGCCCGGCAGGATGAAGCTGCGCAGCGGCTCGAGCTTGTCGTTGACCGCATCGATCCGCTGCTCGAGCCATTCGACTTGCGCGGGAACGATCCGCAGCACCATGTCCGAAGGTGCGAAATCGTCCCCGGGCGTCGCCAGGTCGGCGCCCAGGTCGAACAGGTCGTTCTGGATGCGGCGGAGCAGCGCGGCGTGCGGGTCATTATCGCCAAGCGCCGCGATCGCGATGCCGATCGCGC
>DATDLP010000139.1:0-3887 GCA_036519255.1 Croceibacterium sp. | reverse complement strand
CGTCACGCTCGGGCTTGAACGTGCGGTAGTTGATCGTCTCGGGCTTCTTGATCTCGCCGAACGACCAGCTGCGGATACGGTCCGGCGAAGCGATACCGATCTGGATCTGGTCGAAGGTCTCCGGCTTGGCGATCTGGTTGGTGAATTTGGTCAGTTCGTTCATCGTTCAATTCCCTTGCGGGTGAATTCCTGGGGCAGAAGGGGCGGGCGGCCGTACGCCGCCCGGCTCCCGATTATTCCGCCGCGATCTGGTTCCAGTCCTCATCCTCCTCGCTCGTATCGAGCGAGGACAATTCGACGTTGAGACCGAGCGAGCGCATTTCCTTGACGAGCACGTTGAAGCTCTCCGGGATGCCGGCCTCGAAGGTGTCGTCGCCCTTGACGATCGCCTCATAGACCTTGGTCCGGCCGACCACGTCGTCGGACTTCACGGTGAGCATCTCCTGCAGCGTGTAGGCGGCGCCGTAGGCCTGCAGCGCCCAGACCTCCATCTCGCCGAAGCGCTGCCCGCCGAACTGCGCCTTGCCGCCCAGCGGCTGCTGGGTGACGAGCGAGTACGGCCCGATCGAGCGCGCGTGGATCTTGTCGTCGACCAGGTGGTGCAGCTTGAGCATGTAGATGATGCCCACGGTCACCTGGCGGTCGAACGCCTCGCCGGTGCGCCCGTCGTAAAGCGTCGACTGGCCCGAGGTGTGCAGCCCGGCCTTGGCCAGCATCGCCGACACGTCGGGTTCGCGCGCGCCATCGAACACCGGGGTGCCCATCGGCACGCCGGTCTTCACGTTGCCGGCCAGCTCGACGATCTCGGCCGTGGTGCGGGCGTCGATCTCGGCGTGGTACTGCTCGCCGTAGATGTCCTTGAGCTTGTCGACCACCGCGGCCGGCGGCGGGCCGGCTTCGGGGTTGGGGTTTGCGGCACGCCAGTCCTCGAGCGCCGCGTTGACCTGGTGGCCGAGAGCGCGCGCGGCGAAGCCGAGGTGGGTCTCGAAGATCTGCCCGACGTTCATGCGCGACGGCACACCGAGCGGGTTGAGCACGAGATCGACCGGGGTGCCGTCCTCCAGGAACGGCATGTCCTCGGCCGGCAGGATCCGGCTGATGACGCCCTTGTTGCCGTGGCGGCCGGCCATCTTGTCGCCCGGCTGCAGCTTGCGCTTCACCGCGACGAACACCTTGACCATCTTGAGCACGCCCGGAGCGAGCTCGTCGCCGCGCTCGAGCTTCTCCTTGCGGTCCTCGAACTTGTCCTTGATGCGCTTGAGAGCCTCGTCGTACTGGCCCTTCACCGCCTCGAGCTGGCCCTGCATCGCGTCGTCCGCGACGGCGAACTTGAACCACTCGTGGCGCTCGACGCTCTCGAGCACTTCTTCGGTGATCGCGGTGCCCTTCTTGATCCCCTTCGGCGCCGCCGAGGCGGTCTGACCGACAAGCATCTCGCGCAGGCGGTTGTAGCTCGCACGGTTGAGGATGTTGCGCTCGTCCTCGCTGTCCTTCTTGAGGCGTTCGATCTCCTCGTTCTGGATCGCGCGGGTACGGTCGTCGATCTCGATGCCGTGGCGGTTGAACACGCGCACCTCGACGATCGTGCCCGAGACGCCCGGCGGCAGCTTGAGCGAGGTGTCGCGCACATCGCTCGCCTTCTCGCCGAAGATCGCCCGCAGCAGCTTCTCTTCCGGGGTCATCGGGCTTTCGCCCTTCGGCGTGATCTTGCCGACGAGGATGTCGCCCGGGTGCACTTCGGCGCCGATGTAGACGATGCCCGCCTCGTCGAGGTTGCGCAGCGCTTCCTCGCCGACGTTGGGAATGTCGCGGGTGATGTCCTCGGGCCCGAGCTTGGTGTCGCGGGCCATGACCTCGAACTCCTCGATGTGGATCGAGGTGAACACGTCATCCTTCACGATCCGCTCGGAGATCAGGATCGAGTCCTCGTAGTTGTAGCCGTTCCACGGCATGAACGCGACGAGGCTGTTGCGGCCGAGCGCGAGCTCGCCGAGATCGGTCGAGGGACCGTCGGCGATGATGTCGCCCTGCTCGACCACGTCACCGACCTTCACCAGCGGGCGCTGGTTGATGCAGGTGTTCTGGTTCGAGCGCTGGAACTTCTGCAGGTTGTAGATGTCGACGCCCGGGTTGCCGGCATCGACCTCGCCCGAAGCCCGGATGACGATGCGCGTCGCGTCGACCTGGTCGACCACGCCGGCGCGGGTCGCGCCGATCGCGGCGCCCGAATCGCGCGCCACGGTCTCTTCCATGCCGGTGCCGACGAACGGCGCCTCGGCGCGCAGCAGCGGCACCGCCTGGCGCTGCATGTTCGAGCCCATCAGCGCGCGGTTGGCGTCGTCGTTCTCGAGGAACGGGATCAGCGAGGCCGCGACCGACACGAGCTGCTTGGGGCTGACGTCCATCAGTGTGACCTGGTCGCGCGGGGCCATCACGAACTCGCCGTTCTGGCGCGCCGAGACCAGCTCCTCGACGAAGTGCTTGGCCTCGTCGAGATCGGCCGAGGCCTGCGCGACGGTGTGCTTCTGCTCTTCCATCGCCGAGAGGTAGGTCACCTCGCCGGTGACCTTGCCGTCGACGATCTGGCGGTACGGCGTCTCGATGAAGCCGTACTTGTTGACCCGGGCGAACGTGCTCAGCGAGTTGATCAGGCCGATGTTCGGGCCTTCGGGCGTCTCGATCGGGCAGATGCGGCCGTAGTGGGTCGGGTGCACGTCGCGCACCTCGAAGCCCGCGCGCTCGCGGGTGAGGCCGCCCGGCCCGAGCGCCGAGACGCGGCGCTTGTGCGTCACTTCGGACAGCGGGTTGGTCTGGTCCATGAACTGGCTGAGCTGCGACGAGCCGAAGAACTCGCGCACCGCGGCCACCGCCGGCTTGGCGTTGATCAGGTCGTTCGGCATGACGGTCGAGACGTCGACCGAGCTCATCCGCTCCTTCACCGCACGCTCCATGCGCAGCAGGCCGACGCGGTACTGGTTCTCGAGCAGCTCGCCGACCGAGCGCACCCGGCGGTTGCCGAGGTTGTCGATGTCGTCAACCTCGCCCTTGCCGTCCTTGAGATTGACCAGCTCCTTGACCACCGCGAGGATGTCTTCCTTGCGCAGCGTGGTCACGGTGTCCTCGGCGTCGAGGCCGAGGCGCATGTTGAGCTTGACGCGGCCGACGGCCGAGAGGTCGTAACGCTCGCCGTCGAAGAACAGGCCTTCGAACAGCGCCTCGGCGGTTTCCTTGGTCGGCGGCTCGCCCGGGCGCATGACCTTGTAGATCGCCTCGAGGCCCTCGTCGCGGTTCTCGGCCTTGTCGGCGGCCATGGTGTTGCGGATCCACGGGCCGGTCGAGACGTAGTCGATGTCGAGCAGGTCGAGCTGGTCGATCCCGGCCTTGTCGAGCTTCTCGAGGTTGTCGGGCGAGACTTCCTCGCCCGCCTCGATGTAGATGCGGCCGGTGCTCTCGTCGATCAGGTCCCTGGCCGAATAGCGGCCGAACACTTCCTCGGTCGGGATCAGAAGCGTCTTCAACCCGTCCTTTTCAGCCTTGTTCGCCGCGCGCGGGCTGACCTTCTGGCCGGCCGGGAATACCTCTTCACCGGTCTCGGCGTTGACCAGCGCGAAGCCCGGCTTGGCATTGCGCCACTGCTCGGCAGTGAAGGGGATTTCCCAGCCGTTCGCGCCGCGCTTCCAGGCGACGGCGTTGTAGAAATAGTCGAGCACCTGCTCGCCATCGAGGCCCAGCGCGTAAAGCAGCGCGGTGACCGGCAGCTTGCGCTTGCGGTCGATGCGGACGTTGACGATGTCCTTGGCGTCGAACTCGAAGTCGAGCCACGAGCCGCGGTACGGGATCACCCGCGCGGCGAACAGGAACTTGCCCGAGGAGTGGGTCTTGCCGCG
>DATDLP010000138.1:0-2307 GCA_036519255.1 Croceibacterium sp. | reverse complement strand
CGCCCCGACGGTGGCGGTGGCGTGCCAACCGCGGTTGCGGTGTGCCGGGTTGACCCCCTGCCCCGTCCGCCCGAGAATCTGCAGCCCGGCGATGTAGGCGTCGAGGCAATCGCCCCCCGACGCGCCTTCCTGCTCGCCGAGCGCGAGGATCGCGGGGGCCAGCACCGCGGTGGCGTGGGCCTTGGCGGGGTCGAAGTTGTCGTCGAAATCGAGCGCGTGCGCCGCGGTGCCGTTGACCAGCGCCGCCCACGGCGCGGCCAGGCCCAGACCGGCGCCGATCGCGCTCGCCGGCCCCTCGCCCCACTGCGCGACCGTTTCGAGCACGCGCTGCGTCGCCGGCTCGGCGGCGCCGGGGATCGCCACGGCGAGCACATCGATGAACTGGCGATGCGCCGATTCCAGCGCGGCCTCGGGCCAGTCCCGCGGCGTCTCGGCCAGCCAGCGGCCATAGGCGAGCACCGGATTCGTCATGCCCGCCTCCTTAGGTCCGGCGCGCGCGAATGGAAACGGTCGCCGCGCGGCGCTGCACAGCCGAATTGCCGGTTTCGCTCCGGCCCCGGCTTGGTTAAGCGCATGCCGGCAGCAATCGAAGGGGATGTCCGTTGAGTATTCTGGAAGGCCGCGTCGCGCTCGTCACCGGCGCCAGCTCGGGTATCGGCCAGGCGTGTGCGCTGGCGTTCGCGCACAAGGGCGCCAAGGTCGTCCTCGCGGCGCGCCGGGTCGACCGGCTCGAGCAACTGGTCGCCGAGATCGAGGCGCTCGGCGGAGAGGCGCTCGCCGTCGCCACCGACGTGACCGACGAAGCCGCGGTGCAAAACCTGTTCGATCAGGCTGTGGCGCGCTTCGGCACGGTCGACGTGGTGATCAACAACGCCGGCGTGGCGGACTCGACCGCGGTTTACGAGATGCCGCTCGAAGTGTGGGAGCGGGTCATCGGCACCAACCTGACCTCGGCCTTCCTGTGCAGCCGCGCGGCGTTCCGCGTGATGAAGGGCAAAGGCCGCGGGCGGATCGTCAACATCGGCTCGATCTCCGCGCGCGTGCCGCGCGCCAACAGCCCGGCCTACTCCGCCAGCAAGTGGGGGCTCGACGGCCTGACCCGCTCGCTCGCGATCGACGGGCGCGAGTTCAACATCGCCGCATCGATCTTCCATCCGGGAATCGTCGCGACCGAGATCGCCCCGGGCGCGGTCAAGCTGCCCGAGAACTTCGCCGCCTCGCCCGAGGACATCGCCGGGGTGATCGTGCACATGTGCGACCTGCCCGACCACCTGAACTTCTACGAGGGCATGGTGGTGCAGATCGACTTGCCGTTCCTCGGGCGCGGCTGACTTGGCGCCGGACCTGTCCTGCTACAACATCGCCGACCTGCGCGAGCACGCGCGGCGGCGCCTGCCGCGCGGCATCTGGGAATACGCCGAGCGCGGCACTGAGGACGAAGCGGGCATGGCGCGCAACCGCGCCGCGTTCGAACGGGTGACCTTCCGCCCGCGCGTGCTGCGCGGGGTGCAGGCGGTCGACACCGGCACCACCATTTTCGGCCAGCAGAGCGCCCTGCCGCTCGCGCTCGCGCCGACCGGGGCGGCCGGGCTGCTGTGGTACAAAGGCGATCTCGCGCTCGCCCGCGCCGCGGCCGCCGCCGGGGTGCCGTTCACGATCTCGAGCGCGAGCACGATGGACATCGACCAGATCGCTGCGGCCGGCGGGCGCCTCTGGTTCCAGCTGTACTACTGGGAAGACCGCGAGTTGTCGCATGCGGTCGTCGACAAGGCCCGCGACCTCGGCTGCGAGGCGCTGTTCATCACGCTCGACATGCCGGTACCGCCCAACCGCGAGTACATCCACCGCAACGGTTTCGGCACGCCGTTCCGGCTCAACGCGCGCAACACGCTCGACGTGCTGAGCCATCCGCGCTGGCTGGCCGGAGTGATGGGCCGCTACGCGCTCGACGGCGGCGTGCCGACCCAGGCCAACCTGCCCGAACGCCTGCGGGCCAAGGTCACCAAAGGGGCGCCCCCGGGGGCCCTGTTCAAGCAGGACGATCTGGACTGGGACGCGGTCAAGGTGCTGCGCGACCGCTGGCCCGGCCGGCTGCTGCTCAAAGGAGTGCTCCATCCCGAGGACGCCGAGCGTGCGCTGACGCTGGGAGCCGACGGCGTGGTCGTCTCGAACCATGGGGGCCGCGCGCTCGATTCGTCGATGGCGACGATCGATGCGCTTCCCGCGATCGTCGCCGCGGTGGGCGGGCGGATGACCGTGCTGCTCGATAGCGGCGTTCGCCGCGGCAGCGACGTAGTCAAGGCCGTG
>DATDLP010000137.1:0-3304 GCA_036519255.1 Croceibacterium sp. | reverse complement strand
CGCCGCGCCCGCGAGCCTGCTCGACACGCTGTGGCAGCACGAACGCGACGCCGCCCCGCTCGCCGCGCCCGAGGACAAGGCCGGGCTCAAGGCGCGCCTGCTCGCGCACGTCGACGCGATCGGCCACCCCGACATCAAGCCGCTCTACCGCCGCGACCTGATGGACCGCTTCTCGGCGTTCGCCTTCCCGCAACGCGAGTTCGTCAAACGCGAGTTCCCGGGGCGGCGCGGCGGCAAGCCGGCGATCCCGCTGCGCCCTGGCGCCTCGGACAAGCTGCGCCGCACGGCCGCGCTCGACCCGCGCGATGCGCTCGCCCAGGCCGTGGTCGCCGGGCTCGCGCGCCATCCCGACCAGATCGCGCGCCACGCCGAGGCGCTGCTCGCCCTCGCCTCCGCCGAGCCGCAGCTGGCCAGGGCGGTCGACGCGCTGCTCGAGCACGCCGAAAGCCTTGAAGACGGCCGCTCCGCTCCCATATCCGCCGCGGCTTCCCTCACGCCGCCGCCGGACAGCTCGCGCTTCGCCTTCCTGCTCGAAGGCACCGATCCGCAAAGCGCGCGCGAGGACCTGGCCGAAGCGGTCTCGCTGCTGGTCGAACGGCCGGCGCTCGAGGCCGCCATCGCAGCGGCCACGGCGCGCTTCGAGTCCGACCCGGAAGGCGCTTTCGCCGAGCAGCAACGGCTGCGGCAACGAAAGCTGGAAATCGAGTCGCGACTCGGGCACATGGCCCGGAAACGCGCCGCTTCCGCGGCGCCGCAAGATCAGACGGCGCCCGCCCGCGCGGGCGAGCAGGAAACAGGTTGAAGCACAGCAATATGGCCTCCGACGACACCACCGGCACCCCAGACGACGCACCGCTGATCGATCTGAACGAGGCTTCGGTCAAAAAACTGATCGCGAAGGCCAAGCGCCGTGGGTACGTGACGTACGACGAGCTCAACGAGGCTTTGCCGCAGGGCCAGATGTCGACCGACCAGATCGAGGACATCCAGACCGCTTTGTCGGAGATGGGGGTCCAGATCGTCGAGTCCGACGAGGACGCGGCGGCCGAGGAGGACGGCGAGAACGAGGCCGAGGACGCCGCGGCCGACGACGACGGCGACGATGCCGACGGCGATGGCGGCCATGTCCCCGAGAAGAAGAAGAAGGAAACCACCGAGCGCACCGACGATCCGGTGCGGATGTACTTGCGCGAGATGGGCGCAGTCGAGCTGCTCAGCCGCGAGGGCGAGATCGCCATCGCCAAGCGCATCGAGGCCGGCCGCGACACGATGATCATGGGCCTGTGCGACAGCCCGATCACGTTCCACGCGATCATCATGTGGTCCGAAGCGCTCAACGCCGGCGAGATGCAGCTGCGCGAGATTCTCGACCTCGACGCGATGCTCAGCAAGGAGCCCCCCGTCGAGAAGATGGAGGAGGAGAACGAGGAAGCCGAATCCGGCGAGATCAGCGAAGCCACCGCGGGCCCTTCGTTCAAGGAAGAGGAAGAGCCCGAGGAGGAGGAAGCCGACGCCGACGAGGAGGACGAGGACGGCGAGCCCCGCCAGCGCCGCCGCGAGGAGGAAGAGGAGGAGGACAACACCCTCAGCCTCGCGCAGATGGAAGCGGCGCTCAAGCCCGAGGCGCTCGAGCGCTTCGCGCGCATCACCGACCTGTTCAAGAAGTTCGAGAAGCTCCAGGCCGAGCGCGTCGACACCCACAGCCGCGGCGAGGAGTTCCCCAAGGCCAAGGAGCGCAAGTACGAGGAGCTGCGCGAGCAGCTCACCGCCGAGGTCGAGAGCGTGCAGTTCCACGCGACCAAGATCGAGTTCCTGGTCGACAACCTCTACGCGTTCAACCGCCGGCTGACCGCGCTCGGCGGCCAGATGCTGCGCCTCGCCGAGCGGCACAAGGTCAAGCGCGCCGACTTCCTCGGCGAGTACGTCGGCCACGAGCTCGACGAGGCCTGGCTCGCCTCGATGGCGCGCAAGGACAAGAAGTGGGCCGCGTTCGCCGAGGTCGAGGCCGACGCGGTCGAGCGCATCCGCTCGGAGATCGCCGACATCGCTGCGGCGACCGGCATGGCGCTCGGCGAGTTCCGCCGCATCGTCAACCAGGTGCAGAAGGGCGAGCGCGAGGCACGCATCGCCAAGAAGGAGATGGTCGAGGCCAACCTGCGCCTCGTGATCAGCATCGCCAAGAAGTACACCAACCGCGGGCTGCAGTTCCTTGATCTCATTCAGGAAGGCAACATCGGCCTGATGAAGGCGGTCGACAAGTTCGAGTACCGCCGCGGCTACAAGTTCAGCACTTATGCGACGTGGTGGATCCGCCAGGCGATCACCCGCTCGATCGCCGACCAGGCGCGCACGATCCGCATCCCGGTGCACATGATCGAGACGATCAACAAGCTCGTGCGCACCAGCCGCCAGTTCCTCCACGAGCAGGGCCGCGAGCCGACCCCCGAGGAGATGGCCGAGCGGCTGAGCATGCCGCTCGAGAAGGTCCGCAAGGTGATGAAGATCGCCAAGGAGCCGATCTCGCTCGAGACGCCGATCGGCGACGAGGAGGATTCGCACCTCGGCGACTTCATCGAGGACAAGAACGCGGTGATCCCGGTCGACGCGGCGATCCAGGCGAACCTCAAGGAGACGGTGACGCGGGTGCTGGCGTCGCTGACGCCGCGCGAGGAGCGCGTGCTGCGCATGCGGTTCGGGATCGGGATGAACACCGATCATACGCTGGAAGAGGTCGGGCAGCAGTTCTCGGTGACGCGCGAGCGGATCCGGCAGATCGAGGCGAAGGCGCTGCGGAAGCTCAAGCATCCGTCGCGTAGCCGGAAGATGCGGTCGTTTCTGGATCAGTAACGGCCCCGTTTCGCCACTCCCCTTCCCTCGTCATCCCGGCGCCGTTGACGCTCCGCGTCAGCTTCGCTTCCGACAAGCTCAGGAGCGGGGATCCAGCGAGAGAAAGCGCAAAGGGCCGCCCATCGGGCGGCCCTTTTCATTTTGTTTCACGCGAAGCCGCGAAGGCGCAAAGAGATCGCGCAAACCTTCCACACTCCTTGGCCGTGACTCCGGTCCGTTTCGGACCAACAAGGCGTGGCAATCCGGGGCCTGCGGGGTTAGGTTGAAAGGATGACCAAGATCGACCTCAGCCTGGAATTGCCGGCCAGTGTTGCCCGGGAGGCCGAGGAAGCTGGATTGCTCTCTCCACGCGCCGTCGCGCGGCTGCTGCGCGAGGAAATCCGGCGACGAGCCGCGCAACGGCTGATCGACGGAGCAGCGCGCGCGAGTGCGGCTGGTAGCATCCCGCTGTCGATGG
>DATDLP010000136.1:0-8033 GCA_036519255.1 Croceibacterium sp. | reverse complement strand
GCAAGGCCTGCAGCCTCGTTCTCCACCCCCACCCTCAACCCCCTCCCCGCCGGGGAGGGGAGATTCAGACCGCAGGTCGGGCTTAATCGATCCCGAGCGCAGCCTTGATTGCGGCCCACGAGACGAGCTTGAAATTCTGCGCATGCGGCTGGTTGTGGCCATCCTGCGCGACGAACAGGCCGTCGGGGAAATGGGATCCGAAGCTGCCGCCGACGAGCTCGATGCCGTCGGTCTCCTCGGCGGCGCCGAACGCGCCGGCGGTGATCGCGAAACGGCCGAGCGGAGTCAGCGCGGGCAGCGCGAACACGGCATAAGCGTTGTCGCCCTGGCTCGAGGCGACGAGCAGCGCGCGGTCGCCCTCGCGCAGGATCGCGAGGCCCTCGACGTCGGCGACGAGGTGCTGGTTGTCGACGCGCGCCACAAGCTCGCCCTCGGTTGCGCCCGGGGCGAAGCGCCAGATGCCAGCCTTCTCCTCGCCGACGTAGAGCGTGCCGTCGGCCGGATCGGCGACGCAGCCCTCGATCTGGGTCGGAATCTTCATCTGTCTAAGCAGCGCGCCCGAGGGCGCCGCGCCAAGTGCGATCTCTACCTCCTGCACCGTGCCGTCCTTGAGCGCCGAATAGGCGAGCAGTCGGTCGCCCGCCTTGCGCAGACACAGGCCGTAGCCCTCCCCGGTTCCGCCGGGCACCTTGCCGAGCAGCGTCAGCGCGGCCGTGCGCGGATCGAGCCGGTAGACCTGCAGCATCGCGTTGGCGAGGTCGTTGCGGTCGCTGGCGACCACCACGATCCCGGCTGCCCCCATGTCGACGAGGTCGACGTTGTTGAGCAGCCCGCCCTCGACAAAGCTCTTCGTCGAGCCATCGAGCCCGTAGACGTAGAGCCCGGCTTTCTTGTCGGTAGCGACGATCAGGCTCGACGCGGGATCGGCCGCGTTGCGCCAGATCGCCGGGTCGTCTGCGGCATCCTGCGCAGCCGTACCGACCGGCTCGGTCTCCGCCTGAGCGGTGACCGAAACCGGCGGCAGGCCTTGCGGCGTCGGGGTGGCGCAGGCGGAAAGGGACACCGCCAGCGCCACGGTCGCGACGCCGCGCATCAGAACGCGTACCGGGCGACGAGCTGGAACACCGGACCGGCTTCCTCGGCCTCGAGCTCGTACTCGTCGAAATCGCGATCCATCTGGTCCTCGACCGTGTCGAACTTGTTGAAGCTCTCGCGCTTTTTGCCGTTGAGCAAGTTCGAACCGACCGCGCGGATCGTGAAGCTGTCGCCGAAGCGCTTCTCGACGAACACCTCGAGATCGGCACCGTAGGTGGTGGTCACTTCCTCGCTGATCACCCGGCCGAACGCCGAGCCCTGCTTGCGGTAGGTCGCGCCGAACGCGGCGCCGAGCTGGCGCAGGTTGTGGATGAAGCCGAAGTTGTAGACGTACTCCGACTGGCTGTTGAACCGGCGCGTGCCGAACACGTCGTCGACCTCGCTATCGAGCCACGAGACGTTGCCGAAAATGCCGGTGTCGGGCAGGCCGATGAAGCCGAGGTCGGTCGAGAGGTCGAACTCGATGCCGTAGACCTCGCCGTCGCCGACGTTTTGCGGCTGAAAGATGAAGGCGACCACGTCGTCCTCATCCTCGTCCTGTGCCGAGCCCGGGATCGGGTCGCCGTTGGCGTCGACCGCGGTGGCGAGCTCGATCAGGTCCTCGACCTTGCGATAGAACACGTTGACCCCGATCACGCCGCTGCGGCCGAGACGATGCTCGTAGCCGAGGTCGCCGCCCCAGGCCATCTCGGGCTCGAGCTGCGGGTTGCCGAGAAAGTCGTTGTCGCCAAGCTCTTCCTCGAGCAGCGCGGGCGAGAGGTAATCGAACTGCGGCCGGCGCAGCGTGCGCGCGGCCGAGACGGTCACGCGCCCGTCGCCGATCGCGTACTTGAGCGAGGCCGAAGGAAGGAACACATCGTAGTCGTTCTCGTCGCGGGTCGCCGCGGGGATGTCGGCGATCTCGACGTGAGTGTTCTCCCAGCGCACGCCGGCTTCCCAGTTCAGCGCGCCGTGATTGCCTTCGACCAGCGCGAACAGGTCGGAGCGGGTCTCGCCGATCTCGGCGAGGCCACCCGGAACGGTCTCGAACCCGTCGAACGTGCCGGGCAGGCCGGCGGGCGTGTCGGTGAACTGGTCCCAGCTCCGGTCGTCGAGCTCGCCATCCTGCTCGCCTTCGGACACGTCGGTGTCGCGGTTCTTGTTCTGCCAGAAACCGCCGATCACGAGGCCGACGTCCATCGACAGCGGGAACTCGTGGTCGAGCGACAGGCTGACCTCCTCGTCCTTGGTGCGGGTGAGCGCGAGCGTGCTTTCCCACTCGGGGTCGTCGCCCTCGTCGGTGTCGAACGCCACCTCGGTCTCGATCTCGTCGCGGTGGTCGTCGAATCGCGCGTAGCCGGCGCGCAAGGTGGTCTCGCCGAGCGACCATTCGTGGCTCAGCTTGCTGGTGACCGACCAGTTGGTCTGCTCGATCTCGGCGACGTTGTCGTTGTCGGTCAGCAGGCCGGGGTTGTCGTCGTCCTCGTCGGCGACCGGCCCGTGGTCGCCGGTCTCGACGTTGTACTCGAAGCTGCGCTCGCTTTCGGTCCGGTCGGTGCGCACCCAGCTGCCGGCTACCTCGAAGTCGGTCATCGCGCCGTCGATGCCCCACGAGCCGTTGAGTGCGTAGTCCCATCCGTCGCGCGTGTCGGTCTGATCCTCGCGGTTGTCGAACGCGTCGGTCGCGTAGTTCGGATCGTTCTCGGGCGAATCGCCGTAGCGCAGGCTCTGCTTGATCTTCGGATTGTAGCGACCCTGCACGTTGGCACCGACGAGCACACGGCCCGGTCCGAGATCGCCGCCGTAGTACAGGCCGGCGGTCGGCTTGAGCTCGCCGTCGTCGAACAGCAGGCCGCCACCCTTCACGTAGCCACCGTCGAGCGTGAACGCATCGCGCAGCTTGATGTTGATCGTGCCCGCGATCGCGTCGCCGGTGCGGCGCGCGGAGGACGAGCGGACGATCTCGACCTGCTCGATCAGCTCGGCCGGGATGCGATCGAGGAAGAACGAGCGGTCGGGGTTCGGGCCGGGCACGCGCTCGCCGTTGATCAGCAGCTGGGTGTAGCCGGGATCGAGCCCGCGCAGGCGCGGGCCGTCGCTCTCGATCACGTCGCTGAGGAAGGTGACCGAGGGCACGCGCTTGAGCGCATCGCCGGCGGTCAGCGGCTCGAAGCGCTGGAAGTACTCCTCGTCGTAGACCAGCACCGGCTCGGGAGAGTCGCTGCGGTTGCGGTAGCCGATGTCGGCCTGGACCACGATGTCGTTGCTGCTCTGCGGCTGTTGTTGCGCCGCTTCGCCGGCGACCGAACCGGTCTCCTCCGCGAGCGCCGCCTGGGGAACCGCGAGCACGACCATGGCGACCGCCGAACCGGCGAGAAGGTGACCCCGAAGCTTCATTTTTGTTATTCCTTCCGTCCTTTGACGGGGGCCCCCTAGGCAGGTCGGATGAAGCTTTGCGGTCAGCGCGATGACAGCTCGATGACGAACGCAGGCGTGCCCGAAACGCCACACCGCCGGAGCGGGCGCGAGACCGCAGGCCGCCCCGGATCACAGCGGATCTGCAATCCTGATTTCAAGCAATTGCGCACGGCGCGCGGAGGTCTATGCTGCGCCGGTACCCTTCCGGAGAGAGGGGTCCGGGAGAAGCCGATGAGCCATCTATCACGTAAGCTGAGCCTTGCTCTCGCGGGCGGGGCGGTGCTGCTGGCGGTGCCGGTGGCGGCGCACCATTCGTTCGCGATGTTCGACAACACGCGCTCGATCACGCTGCGCGGCAAGGTGGCGGTGTACCAGTGGACCAATCCGCACGCCTATCTCGAGGTCGACGCAGAGGAGGCCGGCGGCGGCACCAGGCACTACACGCTCGAGATGACCAGCATCAACATGATGTCGCGCGGCGGGTGGACCTCGCGCACGGTCAAGGCCGGCGACGAGGTGACGGTGTACGTGGCGCCGCTGCGTGACGGGCGGCCGGGCGGGCTGGTGCTCGAGGTAGTGCTGCCCGACGGGCGCCACATGCTGCCCGGAGTGCCCAACGCGCAGAACTACAAGCGGACGTCGTGAGCCAGGGGATGAGGACGATGGCTTCGAAGGCCTTGTACGCCGCTGCGTTCGTTGCGCTTGCCGTGCCGGCCGCAGCCGAGCCGGATTTGAGCGGGACCTGGGAACGCTATCCCCAGCCGGGCGATACGGCCGATCCGGCGCTGATCTCGCCGCCGGTGCCCGATCCGCCGCTCAAGCCCGAGTACAAGGGTCCGTGGCAGGCCAACCAGGAAAAGCTCGCGGCGCGTATCGCCGAGGGGCAGCCGGCGGGCGACAACTACGTGCACTGCATCCCCGACGGCATGCCGGCGATGATGCAGGGGATGTTCCCGATGGAGATCTTCCAGCGGCCCGAGCAGATCAACGTCACCCAGGAAGCGTTCAACCAGACACGCCGGATCTACATGGGCGAGACGCTCAAGCCGGCGAGCGAGCTCGATCCGATGTTCTATGGCCACTCGGTCGGGCGCTGGGAGGGCGACACGCTGGTGATCGAGACCACCGGAATCAAGCAGAACGTGCAGTACCGCTGGACGCCGCATTCGGAAGGCATGAAGATCACCGAGCGGCTGCACCTGATCGCGCCCGACATCCTCAGGAACGAGGTGACGGTGGAGGACGAATACCTCGAGCGACCGTGGACCTGGTCGTACACCTACCGCCGCACGCCGGGATACAAGCTGCTCGAGTACGTGTGCGAGGACAACCGCGACTACGTCGACGACGAGGGGCGGGTGACGATGCGGATCGCGGGCGAAGGCTGACCTCGGCGAGACGCCTCAGGTCAGGTTCTTCACGAACAGGAACGAGCTGATCGCGAAACGCTCGCGAAAATAGAACCGGTGGGCGTCGACCCGCCAGGTGCCGGAGGTCAACATCACCGCGCCGCAACCGAGCGCGCGGGCCTTGGCCTCGAGCGCGCGCATCAGCGTCGCGCCGTACCCCTTCGACCGTTGTCCCTCGGCAGTGACGAGGTCGTCGACCTCGAAACGCCGGCCGCAATAGGTGGTGAGATAAGTGCGCCAGACCGCGATCGCGCAGATGTCGCCGCCGTCCTCGAGCTGCAGGATGTGGGCGCCTTCGCCGGCCATCTGCTCCATGTGCGCGGGGTAGTCGGCCGGGAGGTTCGGCCGGAACGCCCGATGCAGCGGTTCGCCCTGCATCAGCGCGGCGCGCTGGCCGGCCTCGGTTACCGGTATCGGCGCGCCGTTCGCGCCGATGCGTTCAAGCAGTCCGGAATTCATGGCTTGCCCCCCAGCCAGGTCTTCGCCGATGCCCCGGATCGCGCGCGTCCGAAGCGTGGCGCCTCGATCAGTCCGCCTCGGCCGCCTCGCTCTGCAGCTGGACGTAGTTCTGCAGGCCCATGCGCTGGATCATCTCGAACTGCTTCTCGAGGAAGTCGACGTGCTCCTCCTCGCTTTCGAGGATGCGCTCGAACACCTCGCGGCTGCTGTAGTCGCGCACGCTTTCGCAGTGCTGGATCGCGTCCTTGAGCAGCGGGATCGCCTCGAGCTCGAGCGCGAGGTCGGCCTTGAGGATCTCCTCGACCGTCTCGCCGACCTTGAGCCGGTGCAGCGCCTGGAAGTTCGGCAGGCCTTCGAGGAACAGGATGCGGTCGGCCAGTACGTCGGCGTGCTTCATCTCGTCGATCGATTCGTGGCGCTCGTACTCGGCGAGCTTGTCGATCCCCCAGTTCTTGAGCACGCGGTAGTGCCGCCAGTACTGGTTGATCGCGGTCAGCTCGTTGGTGAGCGCCTTGTTGAGAAAATCGATGACCTGGGGATCGCCTTGCATGGTGCTTCTCCTGCGACGGCTTCCCATGCGCCCGCAGGCCCGCCGCTGGCAAGGCAAAAAAGCCAAAAAATGGCGGAAATCCTAGGGTTTGCGAATGATAATCAGTGGCGCACGAGCGCCGGAATCAGGCCGCGACGAGCACCGGGCGGCGCAGGCACGCGCGCTCCTCGGCGATCAGCTCGTCGGCTTCCTCGAGGCAGGTGCCGCACTGCGGGGCCTTGCCCAGCGCGGCATAGAGATCCTCGGCGTCGCCCTCCACGCGCCGCGCCATGTGACGCAACTCGCATTCGCGGATGGCATTGCAGACGCAGATGTACATCGCAGGCGATTCTCCGATCTCTCGCCCACAGTTAATGCGAATAGCTTGCAATAGCAAGCCCTCTTGTCTGCGCTGGCTGCCGCGCTTCGCGCTAATCGAGCACGGGGCTCCGTCGGAACGGAACGACCTTGCCGTAGGTCAGGCAGCGCCACAGCCATTCGAGCGGGCCGTAGCGAAAGCGCGCGAGCCACGGCTTCGACCACGCCAGCATCAGCAGCCACATCGCCAGCACGACGATCAGCAGCCCGGGCCGGTGCAACTCGCCATAGAGCCCGCCGGCCCAGCCCTGGAACACGAACGCGAGCACCAGCGAGGTGCCGAGGTAGTTGCTGAACGCCATCCGCCCCGCGGCCACGAAGCGGCTGCCGAGCCAGGTGCGCGACGCGTCCGGCGCCCACAGTGCGAGCAGGGACGCGAGGCCGAGCACCATCGCCAGATGCAGGAACTGCGAGGGGCCGTTGAAGGCGAACTGGGTCAGCATCAGCGGGAAATCCATCGCCATGACCCATAGGCCGAGCGGGATCGACAGCAGCAGGCCGCCGATCAGCCCGATCCAGCCCCAGCGGCGCATCCTCGCCGGGTCGAACCGCCGATCGAACAGCCCGAGCCGGTACAGCGCCATGCCGATCAGCATCAGCGGGACCGTCTCGACCAGCGCGAAGAACGGGACCTGGGTGACGAGGTTGCGGCCTTCCTCGATCGCACGCCAGGCAACGATGCCGGGGAAGCTCGCCTCGCGCATGATCCTGCTCTCGCCCTCCGCCTTGGCGATCATCTCGGCAAGCGACCTGCCCAGCTGTTTGTAGGCTTCGGGATCCTGCGCCTGAACCGCGGGGATGCTTTCGATCGCCGCCTGGCTGCCGAGCAGCGCGGTGAACAGCAGCGCGCCGGAGCAGTACCAGATCAGCCCGACGCGCAATTGCGTCTTCGCCTCCCAGCCGAGCATCGGCAGCGCGATCAGCCCGGCGATCGCGTAGAGGAACAGGATGTCGCCGGTCCACAGCAGAAAGTAGTGCGCGAGGCCGAACAGCGCGAGCCAGATCAACCGGCGGACCTGCAGCCGAAGCGTGCCGCCGCGCGCCCAGGTCCGCTCCATGAACAGCATGACGCCGGCACCGAACAGCAGCGTGAACAGGCCGCGGAACTTGCCGTCCATGAGGACGAACTGGAACAGCCAGAAACCGCGGTCGGCCGCGGTCGCGCCGCCCGGCAGGCCGTCGGGCCAGAAGTACGCGAGGATCGGATTGCCGAACGCGACGATGTTCGGAAACAGGATGCCGAGCACCGCAATGCCACGGATGAAATCGAGCGCGACGATGCGCTCGTCGCCCGAAACCGGGCGGTCGGGCGTACCTCCAGCGAGGTTGAGGTCGGGCTCTTCGGGTCGTGCGGCGGCGGTTGCGTTCACTTGCTGCCCCTTCGAGGCAGTCTTACGCGCGATCAGCGATCGGTCACAAGGCAGTCCTGCCCGGACTGGCGCAACGACCGGCAGGCGGCATCCGCCGCCGAACGCGTGGCGTAGCCGCCAGCGAGAAGCCTGGTAACCCGCCCCGAGGGCACGAGCAGCCGCTGCCGGCCGGCAAGCTCGGACCGGCCGCTGAGCTGGCTCCACAGCCGCTCGGCGTTGCCCGCGACCGAGAAGGCCCCGAGCTGGACGCGCCACGGGCCGCTGGCCGGAGCGGTTGATGCAGGCGCGGCCGGCTCGGTGCGCGCGGTGACGACGGGCGCCGCGACCGGAGCCGGTGTGGGGGCAGTGGTCCGGACAGGCGGCGGGGCGGCCGTCGGCGCCGGCGAGGTGGTGACG
>DATDLP010000135.1:0-16238 GCA_036519255.1 Croceibacterium sp. | reverse complement strand
CCCCGACCAGGTCCTGGTCGGCCTTCTCGACCTTGGCCGCGGCGGCCGCGGCGGCACCGGACGAGAACAGCGCCTGCACGTCCTCGATCACTTCGTTGACGTCGAGCTGAGCGATCAGCGCATTGGCCGCGGCGATCGCCTTGTTGCCGTAGTCGGTCAGCCCCTGGAACGACACCGCCCGCTCGCCCAGCGAGACGTTCTCGAAGGTCGGGCCCATCATCGTGCCGGCATAGTCGCCGCTGGTGATCGGCAGCTGGCGGATCGTGCGGATGTACTTGTCGAGCACCCAGATCATCGAGCGGTGCAGCCCCTCGTTGAAGAACACCTTCTGCTTGTCGGGCGGCACCAGGTAGACCGTCTCGGTCATGATCAGCATGTACTGGAAGCAGGCGCTGCAGAAGTTGGCGATGTCGGAATAGAACTCGGGATAGCTCGATGCGAGCGGGCTCTCGGGCATGTTCACCAGCACCCCGGCGTCGAGCAACGCCTGCGCGGTCACCGCGGGCTCGATCACCGCGGTCGGCGCCGGCGGCTGCGGCGGGCGCACCTCGGTGGTGCCCGCATAGTCGGCGAACTGCGCCTGCAGCATGAGGAACTTCACATAGTGCGAGTCCTCGTCCTTCGTCGGGTCGTCGTACGGGCTCGGGCCGACATCGGGCACCGGCACGCCCTCGCCCTGGTCGCAGATCGTGTCGATCGCGATCGCCGCATCCTGGATCGATCGCACCGCGACCAGCTGGGTCTGGCCGGCATGGCTGTCGGCATAGTCCGGATAGACCGCCGCGGCCGCCGCGCCCTGCACCGGGTCGACCCAGCTCGGCGCCGGGACCGGCGGAGCGGGCTTCCACGGATCGAAGCCGGCGGCGGGATAGACGGTGTCGACGTTGTTCGGCGAGTAGTTGTACGGCTGGATCGCATTGTCCACCGAGCCGCGCTGGAAATCCGCGTCGGTCAGGAACTGGGTGCCCAGCAGGCAGCGGATGTACGAGTAGAACTGCCCGATCGTGTCCCAGTCGCTGTCTTGCGGGGGCGCGTTCCACTGCTCCGGGTATTCGATCTGCAGGAAGTGCCACAGCTGCTCGAAGCCGAGCTTGCCCAGCGGGATCTGCACCGCGGTCGCGCCGTCCGGACCCACCGGTCCCACCGGATTGTGATAGGGCAGCCCGGTCGGATAGGATTTGGGCGCGTTGCCGTAGAGCTGGGGCATGACGCCCATCGCCCACAGGATGTTCGACGAGAGCGACATGTGGAGCATCTCCTCCACCGCCACGCTCATGATGATCCCGCCGGCCTTGTTGGCATAAAGCTGGGCGTCGCTGATCGTCTCGCCGCTCTCGTTGTTCCGGACGAGCGAGTAGTAGGTGTAGAGGTAGATCGGGATCGTCGCGAGTTCGATCTCGACCGCGGTCTGGAGGTCGGTCGTCAGCCGCGCGAGCACCTGCTCGCGCGTCCAGCTGGCGTTGATCTTGGCGACGAAGTCTTGCTCGGCCGGCGTCAGCGGCGTGATCGGATCAGGCGCGTCCATGAATCCCCCCAAATCAGGATTGTGCAGGAACCGGGGGCCGATCAAGCGAACGAAGCCCCGTTATGCGGACAGCATATTCGTTTTCGGGAGAACGACAATCGTACGAATTCCCATTCTCGACGATTTCGACCAATTTCTTGGGCAAACCGAGAGTTTTGGCTAATCCAAAGCTCGAATGTTACTGGCCCGTTACACACCCCGTAGCGCCCGGCATTGCGGCGCCCCTGCAAGAAACGGGATACGCGGCGGGTGGGATCGCCTAACAGGTCACGAACTCATGGCGGCCCTTTTCTACCGCCGCTGCCGGTCGATCCCGCGAATCTCGGCCTTCGGACCGGCCGGTCGGCGCATCGCGCGGAAAACAAGCGGCCACTTGCCGCGACTCCGGCTTTCCCTCTACGCAACGCTAGCCGACCTGCCCGACAGCAGCGGGCGACATCCGCGGAGGACGGCGGATGCTGCAGTGGGTTTCTTGCCAATCAGGGGGGATTTGAATGACCAAGATCGTGCCGGCTCGACCGGGTTCTCGGCGCCCGCGCTACTTCGCCACCGCCGCGCTGCTCGCGGCGGGGTTCTCGATTGCGCCCGCCAGCGCGCATTTCGTCCTCGAATCTCCGGCGGCGAGTCTCGCGCAGAACGCGATCGGCGATCCCCAGAAGCTCGGCCCGTGCGGCGGCACCTCGCAGGATGCCGGAACGCCGACCGGTGCCGTGACCGAGCTGACCGGCGGGAGCACGCTGCACCTGAAGCTGCGCGAAGCGGTGTATCATCCCGGGCACTACCGGGTGGCGCTGGCCCGGGCCGCGACTCAACTGCCCGACGATCCCGTCACGGTGACCCGCGAGGGACCGCGCGGGCCGATCTCGGTCTCGGCGGAGATCGCCGCCTATCCGGCCCCGCCCGTGCTCGCGGACGGGCTGTTCCAGCACACCGCACCGCCGGCCCAGGGCACGTTCTGGGAGGCCGACCTGCGAGTGCCGAACGTCGATTGCAAGGACTGCATCGTGCAGGTGATCCAGTGGATGGCCGAGCACCCCGGCGTCGCCGAAGGGGGCTACAGCTATCACCACTGCGCGACCGTGAGCATCACCCGCGATCCTGCTCTCCCGACGGACGACGACTGGGCTGCATCGCTTCGCAACTGAGGAACCGGGCCGGTGGGGGCTGAGTCCGGGCTCGCACGCGGGCCGGCATCGTCGACCGGGGATGATAGCGAAGCAAACGGCGGAACTCCGCCGTTTGCTGGAAGTGGTGCCCCTGGCCCGACTCGAACGGGCACGCCTTGCGGCAATCGATTTTGAGTCGATCGCGTCTACCATTCCGCCACAGGGGCTCCCGCAGCCGGCCGCCCGCTTAGCGGGGCCGGCGGCGCAGGGTCAATCCTTGAGCGCGCCGACGACCAGCTTGTGCAGGCGCGAATGGAGCTGGTCGTTGCCGGCGACGACCTGCTCGGCGCAGATCGGCTGCGAGCGGCCGCGGTAGTCGGTGACGAAGCCGCCCGCCTCGCGCACCAGCAGACAGCCCGCGGCCGTGTCCCACGCCTGGAGATCGCTTTCCCAGAACCCGTCGTAGCGTCCCGCCGCGACCCACGCGAGGTCGAGCGCGGCCGAGCCGAAGCGGCGGATTCCCGCTACCTGCGGCCCGACAGCGTTGAAGATGCGCGTCCACTCGGCGAAATCGCCGTGGCCCTGGTAGGGAACGCCGGTGGCGATCAGCGCCTCGCCGAGCTGGCGGCGCGCCGAGACGCGCAGGCGCGCGTCCTGCAGCCAGGCGCCGCGGGTCTTCTCGGCCCAGAAGCTCTCGTCGGTGACCGGCTGGTAGACCAGCCCGGCGACCACCTCGCCCCAGCCGCTGCCGTCGAGCTTGGGTTCCTGCACCGCGATCGAAATCGCGAAGTGCGGGATGCCGTGGAGGAAGTTGCTGGTGCCGTCGAGCGGGTCGATGATCCAGCGCGGCTTGCTCGGATCGCCCTCGATCGTGCCGCCTTCCTCGAGCACGAAGCCCCAGTCGGGGCGCGCGGCGCGCAGTTCGTCCCACAGCGTCCGTTCCGAGGCCTGGTCGGCCTTCGAGACGAAGTCCGACGGGCCCTTGCGGCTGACCTGGAGGTGCGCGACCTCGCCGAAATCGCGGCGCAGGCGCCCGCCCGCCTTGCGCGCGGCGCGCTCCATCACGCGGATGAGGCCGGTAATAGCTGCCACTGTGTCTTCCTGTCAGTCGAGCGCGACGCGGACCGAGCCGGCGACGACCTTGATCTCGCCCCAGCCGGTGGAGAATTCGAACCGCTGCCCGTCGCCGGTGACCGAATAGACGATGCTGTAATCCTCGGCCGCGCCTTCCACCGGCTTGGCCTTGTCGATCTGCAGATCGCTGATCTCGGCGAAACGGATGTAGCCCCCGCGATAGCAGCCGTCCTCGTCGGGCTTCGCCGGCGCGTGCTTCGGGTGCTGCTCGGTCAGGTTGAAATCCATCTCGAGCGTCAGCGACTCATCGTCGTAAATCACGCCGGTGAGGTAGCTGCGGTCGAAATCGATGCCGCTGAAACGAGGGTCGGTGATCCGGCTCATTGCGTCAGTTCATCCTATCCGGCCTTGCCTACGTACGTGCGCTCGTAAACGTCGACCACGATCCGCGTGCCGCTTTCGATATGCGGCGGAACCATCACGCGCACGCCGTTCTCTAGCACCGCGGGCTTGTAGCTCGACGAAGCCGTCTGCCCCTTCACCACCGCGTCGGCCTCGACGATCGTCGCCTCGACCTGCTCGGGCAGTTGCACGCTGATCGGCTTTTCTTCCCACATTTCGAGCGTGACTTCCATGCCGTCCTCGAGGAACGCCGCGGCATCGCCGATCAGGTCGGCCGGCAGCTGAATCTGCTCGTACGTGTCCTGGTCCATGAACACGAGCATATCCGCGTCGGCGTAAAGATACTGAAAATCCTTGGTGTCCAGCCGCACGCGCTCGATCGTGTCAGCGCTGCGGAAACGGACGTTGGTCTTGCGGCCGTCCTGCAGGTTCTTCATCTCGACCTGCATGTAGGCGCCGCCCTTGCCGGGCTGGGTGTGCTGGATCTTGGCGACCTTCCAGATGCCGCGCTCGTACTCGAGGATGTTGCCGGGACGGATGTCGACGCCGCTGATCTTCATGGCTAAGGCTCTTCGATACTGTGCTTGGGAAACGCGCGCCCCTAGCCGCTCGGGGCGTTCATGGCAATGCAAGGCGCCGCAGGCTAGGAGATGAACCTATGAAGGGGCGCTTCCTGATGATTCTGCTGGCCGCCGGCCTTGCCGCGCCTGCGCTTGCGCAAGGCGCGATCGGCACGGTGCAGCGCGGCACGTTCGCGTGCGAGCTGCCGGGCGACGCTGGCGGGCAGGCGGGAGTTGCGCAGCCGGAGCGCAACATCACGATCGAGAGCGCCTCGCGCTACTCCTCGCCGCAAGGCTCCGGATCGTACCTGCGGCGCGGCGACACGCTGACGCTGACCAGCGGGCCGCGCCAGGGCGAGAGCTATGCCGTGGTCACCGAGGGCTTCCTGCGCCTGATCGAGGGCGGCCAGCCCGGCCGCCTGCGTTGCGTGCACCGCAGCTAGCCGGCGGCAGGCACGAAAAAGCCGGGCGAACCAGCCGCCCGGCCCTTCTGAAACCGGAACCCGGTCAGGCTGCGCGCCTGACCTACGGGCTGTGCGGCAGGTCGTCGTTGCCGCCGTTGGTCGCAGCGAGAATGCCGAGCAGGACCGCAATGATCGCGATCGCCGGAATGATGAAGCCGCCGCGCAGCTCCTCAGCGTCTGCCACAGGGGAACTCGTCCGAGCGGCTGCGGCCTGCGCGATCACCGGAGTGCCGACGAGCGCGGTAGCAACCAGCGAAGCCAGAGCCTTCTTGATCATCATGATAGGTCCCCAATCTGATTCGGCCAACGTTTGTCACATCGTGTAGTCGCGCACAACGGGTTTCTACCGCCGGTGCCACGCGGATTGCCGCAGCAAGTTCATGGAGATGCGCGCACCAGCCGCGGATAGGGATTGACCGCCGTCGCGGGCTCGTACCATCGCGCGCCCGGGCTGGTGCGCAGCACCTCGAAATGCAGGTGCGGCGCCGCCGGGTCGGCGTTCCCCGTCGAACCGACCGTGCCGAGCGGCTGCCCCGCGCGCACGGTCTGGCCTTCCGCCAGCCCCGACGCGTAGGCTTGCAGGTGGGCATAGTAGTAAATCTCGCGGCGGTCGTTCGAGCGGACGTAGGCCGTGATGCCGCCCGCATCCGACCGGAACAGCCGTTCGACGGTACCGGGTGCCGCGGCGACGACGGTCGTACCGGCAGGAGCCATGATGTCGATCGCCTTGTGCTGCCGCTCGCCGCGCGCCTCGCCGAAGGTGTCGCTGAGTTCGGCAGCGGCCACACCGAGCACGGGGATCGTCAGGCGACCGCCGGCCGCTGCCGGCACCTCCGCCCGCGCCGGCGCCGAGGCGGGCACTGGGGCGGCAGCGGTTGGGGCGGCGCCCTGCCCCCCGCGCTCGATGTAGACCGTGCCGACCACGATCCACACCGCCGAGGTGATCGTCGCGGTGGCGGCGATCGTCTGCAGCCGGTCGAGGAAGCCGAACCGGCTCATGCCTGGAACAGCACCCTGGTCGAACCCTCGACCATCTGCGCCAGGCGCGCCGCATCCCAGTTGGTCAGCCGCACGCAGCCGTGGCTCTGCGCACGGCCGATCGTCTCGGGGGCGGGCGTGCCGTGAATGCCGTAGTGCTCGCGCGTGAGGTCGATCCAGACCACTCCGACCGGCCCGTTAGGGCCCGGCGGCAGTTGCTGCTCCTCCTCGTGGTCGGGCACGTCCCAGAACAAGTCCGGATCGTAGGCGAACGGCGGATTGCGGGCGACGCCGGTGATGCCCCACTCGCCGAGCGGCAGCGGGTCGTGGCCCGACCCGGTGGTCACGGTGAACAGCGCGACGAGCTTGTCCTGCGCATCGTACGCCTTGAGCCAGCCGTCGGACTTGTCGACCACGATGCGCGCCGCTTCGGGCTGCGTTCCGGCGACGCCGAGCGAGGCGAGCGTGCGCTGCCAGTCGGCATCGCCCTCGCCGCCCGGTGCGCCGGCGCCGGTGTTGGGAACGCGGACCAGCTGGCCCGCGCGGAACGACGGGGCTTCGTCGGTTTTGGCCGAAGGCGTGGACGTCGAAGCCGGGGTCTCGCGCTCGCCGGTCGCCGGCCGGCCGCCGGGATTGAGCGTGCGGAGCACCTCGACGGTGGTGTGGAAGCGCTCGGCCAGCCGCTCGTCGAGGCTTGCGTAGCCGAGGTGGCTCAATTTCGCCTGGTCCTCCGGCTCGTCGGGCACCTCGCGATAGACCTCGTCGCCCCAGCTTGCGGGGATCCGCACCACGCGCGTCGCCGCAACGTCTTCCCAGCGCGCCAGCACGGCTCGCGTCGGGACATCGAGCTCGCCGCTGGGCTCGAGTTCGTTGGCCTCCTGGAATCCCTTGAGCGCATTCACCGTCGACAGGCCGTCGCGACCGTCGATCACCCCCGGCCCGAACCCCTGCCGATCGAGCACGACCTGCAGTTGCATGGTCGGGCGCGGCTCCGAGTCGGCGAGTTGCACATCCTCGAAGGACTCCGCGCTCGCGGCGGGCGCGGCGGCCGACGCTGCAGGACCGGGCGCGTCATCTTCGTTCCGGTCGGTTCCGTTCAGACCACAGGCGGCGAGCAGAACAGAGCCCGCAAAGCAGGCGAGGAGCGCGAGGGGTTGACGCGAAACGGGGGGTAATGTGAAATTGGCCGTCGGTGATTCAGAACATGAATTCAAATATATATTTGCACCTTCGGCGAAATTTCCGTGATCTTCCCCGCGAGCACGAGGGCGACGGCCGGCGTTCGCCTCGTCGTGATCCAGAGCTCCGGCCGATAAGAACATAGACGGAACATTGGCACGTCTGGATGCCTGTAGGAAAGCGGAAAATCGGCGCATGGGTTCTCCTCATCTTAGAAGGGCAGAACCGCTGGCGCGGCGAATGGCTCCCTATCCCAGAAGTTTGGCGAACTCCCGCACCACCGCGGCCTCGTCGCCGCTCCACACAGCGGCACTGACCGCGAGGAAGTCCGCGCCGGCCTCGATCAGCGGGAGGCAGTTGCCCGGCGCGATCCCGCCGATCGCGACGCAGGGAAGCTCCATCATCTGCTGCCACCATTCGAGCAGCTCGAGCTCGGGGCGATGCTCGCTCGCCTTGGTCTCGCTGGGAAAGAACGCGCCGAACGCGACGTAGTCCGCACCGGCTTCGCCCGCGTCCATCGCCAGGTGGCGGCTGGCATGACAGGTGACGCCGATCTGCGCCTCGCGGCCGAGCGCGTCGCGCGCTTCGCGCACGCTGCCGTCGTGCTGGCCGAGATGGACCCCGTCGGCCCCTATCCGCTTCGCCAGCGCGATGCTGTCGTTGACGATGAAGGCGACGTCGCGCGCGCGGCAGATCGCCTGCAATGGCTCGGCGAGCCGTGCGGCCTCGTGCTGATCTACGCCCTTGACGCGAAACTGGAACGCCGCGACCGGCCCCGCCTCGAGCGCGCGCTCAAGCCGCGCCGGAAAGCCACCGCCGACGTCGAGCGGCGAAATCAGGTAGAGCTGGCAGCGAGGCGTTCTGTCGGACATCGCGAGGCTCCTAGAACGGCGAGGAGGTTCCGCCAAGCGCCACAGGGCCCGGGAGCCTGGCCGCCGCTCGTTCGTTGAGGGCTGCATGAGGCTCCTTCCCCTATCGATCGTCGCGCTGCTCGCCGCGTGCGCGACGACTCCGCCGCCGTTCGCCGCCGAAGGCTCGATCATCGCGATCTCCGACGGCGTACATGTCGGCCGGCTCGTCGCGGTGCCGCAGGTCCTGCTCGAGGACAGCCGCTGCCCGATGAACGCGCGCTGTGTCTGGGCCGGGCGGGTGGTGTTGTCGACGCGGATCTACGGGCCGGATTTCGACGAGACCGTGCCGCTCACGCTCGGCGAACCGCATGCGCTGCACGGAACCTCGATCACGCTGACCTCGGCGCAACCGGAGAAGATGGCCGGTGAAGACACGCCGGTTCCGAACTATCGCTTCGGGTTCGAAGGCGGGCGGTAGGCGAGAAGGGGAAGGTTTTCGCAAAAGGACGCAAAGGCGCCACGGGAAGCTCATCGCAGCGGAGCCGCTCTCCAAAGAAGGGTTTCACACGAAGACACGAAGACACGAAGATGTTGCGCGAGGCCCAAAGCGAGCGCTCCCTCTTCGTGTCTTGGTGTGAACCGAGTTGAAGCGGCTTCGCGGCTGGCCGCCCCGCCGACCTCCCCGGGATCGGAAGCCTTGGCTAGGCTTGGTTTTGGAGCGGGGTTCGAACTCGCGACACACAGATTAGCAGTCTGTTGCTCTACCCGTTGAGCTATACAAAGGCCTGGTTCGGAGCCAGGTCCACCGTTTCAGGGTGGTGTTCGGCCTGGGAACAAGGAGCCGGCACGCCGGCCGCGCCTTGCGGGATTCACAAACCCGCGCGGAAGAACGGGCGGGCGGTTAGGTCGGCCCGATCGTTCGGTCAAGGGAAATTGTGCAGTGCAGCATTTGTCGTTGTGCCGTGGTTAAGCGGCGTTGGAGCCTCATCGTGCAATGAGATTTTCGTTCGCCCTCGTCGCCCTTTCCCTTGCCGCGTGCGCCACGGCTCCCTCGCCGCCGGCCGACGGCATCGCCCGCGCCGGACTCGACCAGCGTGTCTACGTCGACGGGCCGTGGGTGACCCCGCTCACGGTGATCGAGGACAGCCGCTGTCCCACCGGCGTGCAATGCGTTTGGGCGGGCCGGACGCGCGTCACGGTACGGATCGATCTCGGCTCGCGCAGCGAAATCCGCGAACTGAGCAGCGACGAGCCGCTGCAGGTGGCCGACGGCACGCTGTCGCTGGTCGAGGTGCAGCCGGCTCCGAGCACGGATGTGCAGCCCGGCGCCTATCGCTTCGGCATGCGCTTCGCCGGCGGGATCTGAACCACAATAGGAGTAGATTTCCGTTCGGATTCTGGCTCAGAATCTGGTCGCTAGGGACTCGCGCTAGCCGCGCTGCAGCGCAGCCACCCCCGGCAACTCGCGCCCTTCCATCCATTCGAGGAACGCGCCGCCCGCAGTCGAGACGTAAGTGAAATCCGCGGCCACGCCGGCGTGGTTGAGCGCCGCCACGGTGTCGCCGCCGCCGGCGACGGAAACCAGCGAGCCTTCGCGGGTCAGCGCCGCGGCGGTCTTGGCCAACGCCACCGTGGCGGCATCGAACGGCGGCGTCTCGAACGCGCCCATGGGCCCGTTCCACACCAGCGTGCGGCAGGTCTTGAGCGCGTCGGCCAGCGCTTCGACCGCCTGCGGGCCAACGTCGAGGATCATCTCGTCGGCGGCGACCTCGTGGACGTTGCAAGTGCGCAACGACGGCGGGTTGGCGGCGAATTCCTTCGCGACCACGACGTCATAGGGCAGGTGCACAGTGCAGCCGGCCTTGTCGGCCGCGTCGAGGATCGCCTCGGCCTTGGCGGCGAGGTCGTGCTCGCACAGCGACTTACCGACATCGACCCCGCGCGCGGCGAGGAAGGTGTTGGCCATGCCGCCGCCGATGATCAGGTGATCGACGCGGGCGACGAGGTGCTCGAGCACCGCGAGCTTGGTCGAGACCTTGGCCCCGCCGACTACCGCCGCAACCGGCTTCTCGGGGCTGCCGAGCGCTTTCTCGAGCGCTTCGAGCTCGGCCTGCATCGCGCGGCCGGCGTAGGCCGGGAGCTGGTGCGCGAGGCCCTCGGTGGTGGCATGGGCGCGGTGCGAGGCGGAGAAGGCGTCGTTGACGTAGAAGTCGCCGTTGGCAGCGATCGCACGCGCGAAGCCGGGGTCGTTCTTTTCCTCGCCCGGCCAGAAGCGGGTGTTCTCAAGCAGCGCGATGTCGCCCGCGCGCAGGATGCCGATCGACTGCTCGACCACCGGGCCCGACACTTCGGACACGTACATCACCTCGCGCCCGAGCACCTCGGCGACTGCGCCCTGGATCAGGCTTGTGGACATGGTCGAGTGGCGCTCGCCCTTCGGGCGGCCGAAGTGGGCCAGCAGCAGGACCTTGGCCCCGGCGTCGGCCAGCTCGAGGATCGTCGGCGCGACCGCGCGGGCGCGGGTCAGATCGGTCACCCGGCCATCGGCCATCGGCAGGTTGAGGTCGACGCGCACCAGCGCGACCTTGCCGTTCACATCACCGATATCGTCGAGGGTGCGGAAGTCCGCCATCACAGGATCCTTATCTCGTCGCCGACGGCGATCTCGCCGTCCTCGATCACCCGGCCGAGGAAGCCGCCGCGCCAGTCGGGCGTCATCGCTGCGCGCAGCCCTTCATGCAGCGCGTCCATCCGTTCGCACGGGTCGCACTCGCAGGTGATCTCGAGGACCAGGCTCTGGCCGATCTTCACCCGCAAGCCTTCCTCGCGCGGCAGGCGCAGGCCCTGGATCAAGAGGTTGCGGCGGCAGTCGGACCAGTCGAGCACCGCGCCCGCTTCGGCCATCGCCGCCACCACGCACTCGGCCTCGATCAGCGAGACCTGGCGCCTGCGGCCTGGCTTCGACGAGGCGTGACCGCTGCGGAAATCGCCGTGCAAACCCTCGGCGATAGTGACGGCGACATGGTCGACCGTCTCCATCGGGCCCTTGGGCATCGCGTGCCGGGCTATTCCTGTGAGGCGGCCGGTGGTGGTCATCCGAAGAGCTTAGCCCCCTACCCCAATTTCGTCATCCCGGCGAACGCCGGGACCTCATGCCGCAAACACGAGCTCGGACGCACGAGGGCCCGGCGTTCGCCGGGACGACGGGTCGCTAGAGGAACTTTGCCATCACCCCGGCGGTGTCGATCATCCGGTTCGAGAAGCCCCACTCGTTGTCGTACCAGCTCAGCACGCGCACGAGGTTGCCGCCGACCACCGCGGTCTCGAGGCTGTCGACGGTCGAGCTGCGCGGGTCGCCGTTGTAGTCGATCGACACCAGCGGCTCGTCCGAATAGCCGAGCACGCCCTTGAGCGGGCCCTCTTCCGACGCGGCCTTGAGGAGGCCGTTGACCTCTTCGACCGTGGTGTCGCGCGAGGCGATGAACTTGAGATCGACCACCGAGACGTTCGGGGTCGGCACGCGCACCGACGAGCCGTCGAGCTTGCCCTTGAGCTCGGGCAGCACCTCGCCGACGGCGCGCGCGGCGCCGGTGGTGGTCGGGATCATCGACAGCGCCGCGGCACGCGCCCGGCGCATGTCCTTGTGCAGCTGGTCGAGCGTGTTCTGGTCGTTGGTGTAGGCGTGGATCGTGGTCATGAACCCGTTCTCGATCCCGACCGCATCGTTGAGCACCTTGGCCAGCGGCGCGAGGCAGTTGGTGGTGCAGCTCGCATTCGAGATGATCACGTCGTCGGCAGTCAGCGACTGGTGGTTGACGCCGAACACGATGGTCTTGTCGACACTGGTGCCCGGAGCCGAGATGATCACCCGCTTGGCGCCTGCGGCGAGGTGCGCGCTGGCCTTGTCCCTGGCGGTGAAGATGCCGGTGCACTCAAGCGCGATGACCACGCCGAGCTCGGCGTGCGGCAGATTGGCCGGATCGCGCTCAGCGGTGACGCGGATGCGCTTGCCGTCGACCACCAGGCTGTCGCCGTCGACCGAGACGTCGCCCGCGAAGTTGCCGTGCACGCTGTCGCGCTTGAACAGCAGCGCGTTGGACTTGGTATCGCCGAGGTCGTTGATCGCGACCAGCTCGAAATCGTGGTCGGTGCGCGAGAGGAGCGCCCGTGCGACGAGCCGTCCGATGCGTCCGAACCCGTTGATCGCAACCTTCACCGTCATGCGAAGAACTCCTGCTACTTGCCTAGTCTGTCGAGAATTTTCGGAACGATCGCCTCGGCCGAGAAGCCGAAGTGCTTGAACAGAACCTCGGCCGGGGCCGAGGCGCCGAAGCGGTCGAGGCCGATGGTCAGGCCGTCGTTGCCGACGAAGCGCTCCCAACCGAGCGTGACGCCGGCTTCGACCGAAACCTTGAGCACGTCGGCCGGCAGCAGGTCGGCGCGGACGGCCGCGTCCTGCTGCTGGAACAGTTCGAGGCACGGCATCGAGACGACGTCTGCGCCGATGCCCTGCGCTTCGAGCGCCTTGGAGGTGTCGAGCGCGACGGCGACTTCGGAGCCGGTGGCAACGAGCACGACCTGGCGCGCGGCCTCGGCGGCCTTGAGGCGGTAGCCGCCCTGGGCGCAGCGGTTGCCCTCACCGCCATCGGTGCGCACCGGCGGCAGGTTCTGCCGGGTCAGCGCGAGCACCGACGGGGTCTTCGGAGTCTGCAGCGCGAGCTCCCAGCACTCGGCGGTCTCGATCGCATCCGCCGGGCGGAACACGTTGAGGTTCGGGATCAGCCGCAGGCTCATGACCTGCTCGACCGGCTGGTGGGTCGGGCCGTCCTCGCCGAGACCGATCGAATCGTGCGTCAGCACGTAGACGACCTGAATCTGCTGCAGCGCCGAGAGGCGGATCGCGTTGCGCGCGTAGTCGCTGAAGATCAGGAACGTGCCGCCGTAGGGCACGACGCCGCCGTGCAACGCCATGCCGTTCATCGCCGCCGACATGCCGAACTCGCGGATGCCGTAGTAGATGTAGCGGCCCGCGTAGTCGTCGCGGGTGAACGGCGTCGTCGCCTTGGTCTTGGTGTTGTTCGAGCCGGTCAGGTCGGCCGAGCCGCCGATCAGCTGCGGCAGTTGCTCGGTGAGCGGGCCGAGCGCCATCTCGGAGGCCTTGCGCGAGGCGACCTTGGGCGGGTCCTGCACGAGGCCGGCGATGTGCTGCGTGACGATCGGACCGGCGAGCGCGCCGACCGGCTGAAGCTGGGCCTCGAACGCGTCGCGCTGCGCCGAAGCGTCGCGGCGGGCCTGCCATGCGCGGTTGGCTTCGGCACCCTTGGCGCCGAGCGAGCGCCAGTCGGCCAGAATGTCCGCCGGCACGTCGAACGGCTCGGCGGTCCAGCCGAGATATTCGCGCGCGGCGGCGATCTCGTCGGCGCCGAGCGGGTTGCCGTGCACGGCCGAGGTGCCCTGCTTGTTCGGCGCGCCCTTGCCGATCACGGTCTTGCACGCGACCAGCGACGGGCGCGGATCGGCCGCGGCTTCGGCCAGCGCACGGCGGACATCGGCCACGTCGTGCCCGTCACACTCGGTCGTGTGCCAGCCCGTGGCACGGTAGCGCGCGGGGATGTCCTCGCTGGTCGAGAGGTCGGTGTGGCCGTCGATCGTGACCTTGTTGTCGTCCCACAACACGATCAGGTTGCCGAGGCCGAGGTGCCCGGCGAGGCCGATCGCCTCGTGGTTGACGCCTTCCATCAGGCAGCCGTCGCCGGCGATGACCCAGGTCTTGTGATCGACCAGCTCGCTTCCGAACTTCGCGTTGAGATGCCGCTCGGCGATCGCCATGCCGACCGCCATCGCCAGGCCCTGCCCGAGGGGGCCGGTGGTGGCTTCGACGCCGTCGATCAGGAAATTCTCCGGATGCCCGGCGCAAGGGCTGCCGAGCTGACGGAACTGGCGGATGTCGTCCATCGTCGGGCTGGCGTAGCCGGTCAGGTGCAGCAGCGCGTAGATCAGCATCGAGCCGTGGCCGGCCGAAAGCACGAAGCGGTCGCGGTCGGGCCAGTGCGGATCGGCCGGATCGAACGTGAGGAACTCGGAGTAGAGCACGGCCGCAACGTCGGCCATGCCCATCGGCATGCCGGGGTGGCCGATGTTGGCCTTCTGCACCGCATCCATCGAGAGGGCGCGGATGGCGTTCGCCATGGGCGCGAGACGGGCGGGATCGAGGCTCATGCAAAATGCTCCGCGCAATTGTGGAAACGGGGCTGCGATTCGCCCCCGAGTCTGATGCGGCGCTCCTTGGGAAACCCCCGCCCCCGCGTCAAGCCGCGCGCATTCGTGATTGTGGTAGCGCTACCTTGAATCCTTATTCACAGCTTCGACGGGCAACGCTTTGCCCGCAAAGGGTCTTTCCCCTAAACCCGCGACCATGGCGGGAGATCGTATCGCGCGCGCGCTGGCCCGGATCGATGCCGCGGCAAGCCGGATCGAGGCCGCGGCAGGCAGGCCGGCCATGACGGCCGAAGCTGCCGACCCCGAGCTCGCGCGCAAGTACGAGTCGCTGCGCGATGAAGCCGGCGCCGCGCTTGCCGAGCTGGACCGGCTGATCGGGACACTCGAACGATGAGCAACGTCACCGTCTCGATCGGCGGCCGTCACTACACCGTCGCCTGCGCGGTGGGCGAGGAGCACCACATCGAGACGCTCGGCCGCTCGATCGACGGCAAGCTGCAAGGGCTGGCGAACCTGTCGGGGCAGTCGGAAGCGCGCACCCTGCTGTTCGCCGCGCTGCTGCTGGCGGACGAGCTGCACGAGCTGCAATCGGCCGCCCCGCCCGCGCCGGCCGACGACGGCCCGTCCGCCGAGGCGTTGGAGCAGCTCGCCGAACGGCTCGAAAGTCTCGCCGAACGCCTTGAGAGTGCGGACTGAAATCCCTACATAGGGCGCGGCGGGACTGCCCGGCACGAGCCGACAGATATCCCTGAGGCTATAAGCAATCCATGGGAGCTGTCCCTGCCCGGATCGCGGGTTCGTCCTGAGGTTCGGTGCATATGGTTCCCACCTGACGTTGAGGCGTCGGAGGATTTCCCCGGCAACGACCCATGGTGGTTCCGCCACTTGCCCTCGAAGGTCGACCCGACCTAGAGGGCAGCGATGTCCGATATCGTCGAACGCAAGAAGCAGCTGCGCACCGAGCTGCGCCGCAAGCGGGTCGCGCACGCGGCCGCGCTGCCCCCCGAGGTCAGCGCGCTGGTGTTCAACCGGCCGCCCGGCCCCGTGCTCGAGCTCGTGCCGGTCGATGCGACGATCGGCCTCTATCGCTCGGACACCGGCGAGGCGCCCTCCGCGCGTTACACCCGGTTCTTCTTCGAACGCGGCCACACGATCGCGCTGCCGCGGGTGACCACGCTCGACAAGCCGATGGAATTCCGCCGGCACACCGACCCGTACGAGGAAAGCGACCTCGAGGCCGGCGTGTGGGGCTTGCGCCAGCCGGGCGTGGACGCGCCGGTGGTCGTGCCCGCGGTGCTGTTCATGCCGCTGATCGGCTTCACCGCGAACGGCGACCGGCTCGGCCAGGGCGGCGGCTACTACGACCGCTTCCTCGCGGCGCACCCGCAGACGATCGCGATCGGCATGGCGTGGGACGTGCAGGAGGTGGAAGAGCTGCCGACCGAGCTGCACGACATGCGCCTCTCGGCGATCGTCACGCCGACGCGGGTGCTGGGCCCGTTCTGATGCGCGAGAAGCCGACCCTGCGAATCCCGTTCGGCATCCTCGCGCTGCTCTTCGGGCTTGGCGCCTACGCGCTCGCGGTGGCGTGGGCCTCGCAGTGGATTGGGCAGCTGCCGACGCTGGTGCAAGCGCTGGTTTATCTGGTGCTCGGCGTGGTCTGGCTACTGCCGCTCAAGCGGTTCCTGATCTGGATGGAAACCGGGCGCTGGGGATGAGCCCTGCTTGCGCCGACCGAGTCTAGGTCACCGACTCATATAGCGCATCCAAATTCTGGTTGAGGCGAGTTTGACCAGAGCGAGATAGTTGGCGGCGTGCTTCTCGTATCGAGTGGCGACGGCTCGGAAGTGTTTGAGCTTGTTGAAGAAGCGTTCGACGAG
>DATDLP010000134.1:0-31981 GCA_036519255.1 Croceibacterium sp. | reverse complement strand
CCGATCGTCGTTCTGGGCCACTTGGGCACCGGCCGGGACGCCGGTGATGAGCGAGATGGCCGCCCCGCTTGCGAGCAGGGCGGCGGTGATGCCGTAGGAGTAGCGCACGGGCTTCACGTCCTCTTGTTCCTTCACTCTCGTGGCGCCCGCGGGCGCCGTTGATTCAGTCCGCCGGGGAAATTCACACCCGCCGGTCTGAATGCCGATTGAACGCCTCAGCGCCCGCCGTTGCGGAATTGCCGAAGGTACGCGTTGTCGGGCGATAGAATGATCGAGCTGCCGGCGCCGCCTGCCGCGAAGGTCGAGTCATAGCTCTGCATCGCCCGGTCGAAGTCGTAGAAATCGGGGTCCTTGCCGAAGCTGTTGGCGGAGATTCGCGCGGCTTCGGCCTCGGCCTCGGCGCGGATGATCTGGGCATCCTTCTGCCCCTCCGCTAGGATCGTCGTCGCTTCCTGCCCGCGCGCGGTCTTCATGCGCTCGAAGGCGGATTCGAGCGGGGTGCCGTCGGGCAGGTCGGCGCGCTTGATCCGCACGTCGATCACCTGTGCGCCGTAGTTGCGGGCCTGCGCGTCGAGCAGCCGGCGGATGTTCTCCATCGTCGAGCCGCGCTCGGCGGTCAGCAGCGAGGCGAAGCTTCGCCGGCCGAGTTCCTGCCGCACGACCGAGCTCAGGATCGCCGACAGCTGGCTGTCGGCCGTCTCCAGATTGCCCGCGCTGCGCACCATGCGCACCGGGTCGATGATCCGGTAGCGGGCATAGGCGTCGACGTTGAGCCGCAGCTGATCGGTCGAAAGCACCTGTTGCGGCTCCATGTCGACATTGAGCACACGCTTGTCGATGCGCACGACCCCGTCGACGAACGGAATGCGGTACCAGATGCCCGCCCCGGTCTGGCCGAACGGCTGGTCCGGCTTGAACCGGTTGACCACCGACAGCGGCTCGCCGGTGCGGACGATGACCGCCTGCTCGGTCTCGGGGACGACGATGATCGTCGACAGCGCGGCGACTATCAGCCCGACGACAGCGATGATCGTGGCCTTGTGGTTGGCCCAGACGGCTTCCATCAGCGGGCTCCCGCTTCGGCCTGGCCCTGCCGGCGTACCTCGGGCAGCGGCAGGTAGGGCGTCACGCCGGGGGTTTCGACCACGGTCTTGTCGGTCTGGCGCAACACGCGCTCCATCGTCTCGTAATACATGCGGCGGCGGGTCACCTCGGGGGCGAGCTTGTACTGCTCGTAGACCTTGTCGAACGCCGCGGCGTCGCCCGTCGCGCGCGCCAGCACCTGCTGGGCGATCGCCTCGGACTGGTTGATCGCGCTCTGCGCCTGCTGTTGCGCGGCCGAGACGTTCTTGAACGCTTCCTCGACCTCCGCGGGCGGATCGGTCTTGCGAATCTGCACGCCCTGCACGGCGATGCCCGAGCGGTAGGCGTCGAGCAGGCGCTGCATGCGTTCCATCACCCGCAGCTCGATGTCGGCGCGGCCCGCGCCCGAGAACACGCTGTCGAGATCCTTCTCCGCCACCGAGGCGCGCATCGCGAACTCGGCGACCTCGCGCACGGTGTTCTCCGGCGCGGCGAGCTGGAAGCGGAACTGCTTGAGGTCCTTGATCGTCCAGCGCACCTGGTAGCTCAGGTCAACCAGGTTCTGGTCGCCGGTCAGCATCAGCTTCTGCGCGTCGCCGTTGGGGATCGTCTCGACGCGGAACTCGGACACCTGCTCCTTGTCGACGCTCTGGAACGGCCACGGCGCGGTGAAGTTGAGGCCCGGCGAAAGCGTGCGCGTATACTGGCCGACCGTGGTCACGATCGCCTGTTCGCGCGGAGCGATCTGGTGGATGCTCGAGAAGCCGAGCCAGCCGATCACCAGCACGGCGGCCGCGACCGGCAGCCAGCTCCCGCCCCCCGGGCGCTGCGGCAGGCGGAAGTTCGGTCCGCCGATGCCGCCGCCGCGGCGCGGGCCTTCGGGGCCGCGATGCTTGAAGATGTCCTCGATGTTGGCCGAGCGGCGCGGCCGCTCTTCCGCGCCACCGCCGGGAAGCCACGGATTGCGCGGGCCTTTCGGCGCCTCCTCGCTGCTCGGCGGCTGGCTGTCCGCCCCGTCGTCATCGCCTCCGGAACCGTCGCCGCCTCCCGGCTTGCCCCAGGGGTTGCGCTTGCCGGCCATCGCCAGTGTGATCCTTTCGATCAACCCGCCCAATCGTTCCATGCAGTCGTTATAGGCCGCGCTTGCGCAAAAAACAGGGGCGCGCGGACATTTTCGCTGCACCGGCCGGTCACAAGCATCCGGAGCAGGGCCTGCTCCGTCAGGCCGTTGCCGGGGGTGGGGATAGCGCCTAACAGGCCGTCGATGACCTCTCCGGCCGATATCGAACACCGCCTTCCGTCTCACATTCGCCCGCGCATCCGTTCGGTTCGCTGTGCCGACGGGATTGCCACGCTCGTCGCCGATGCCTCCGGGCTCTCGCGCGCCGATGCCGCCGGGCTGCAGCGCGAGCTCGAGCAACTGGTCGGTGCGATCGACGGCGTGTCCGAAGTGCGGGTGGCGCTGATGGCCGACAAGGTGCAGCGGCAGATCGTGGTCGTCGGTTCGGGCAAGGGTGGGGTCGGCAAGTCGACCCTCACGGCGAATCTCGCGGTTTCGCTCGCGCGGGCCGGCCGCAAGGTCGGGGTGGTCGACGCCGACATCTACGGGCCGTCGCAGCCGATGCTGCTCGACGCGTCCGACAGCAAGCCGACCGCGGAAGGCCAACAGCTGATCCCGGTAGAGAGCGAGTTCGGGGTGAAGCTGCTGTCGATGGGCCAACTGGTCGCACCGGGCAAGGCGATCGCCTGGCGCGGGCCGATGACCGGCAGCGCGCTCGGCCAACTGATGGACGCGCAGTGGGGCGACACCGAGCTGCTGCTGGTCGACCTGCCGCCAGGCACCGGCGACGTGCAGCTGACCATGCTGCAGAAGTTCAAGCCGGCCGGCGCGGTCGTGGTCTCGACGCCGCAGGATCTCGCGCTGATCGATGCCACGCGCGCGCTCGACCTGTTCCGCCAGGCTTCGGTGCCGATCGTCGGCATCGTCGAGAACATGGCAGGGTATCTCTGTCCGCACTGCGGCCAGCCGAGCAACCCGTTCGGCGCGGGCGGGGCGGAAGCGGCGGCGCGCGCGCTGGGCGAGGTGTTCCTCGGCCGCATTCCGCTGACGATGGCGATCCGGATCGCCAGCGATGCCGGACAGCCGCCGGCCGCGAACGACGGGCCGCACGGCGAGCCGTTCGCGGGAATCGCCGCGCTCCTCGGCGAATGGCTCGACCGGCAGTGAGCGCATGGCGCTGAGCCGGCTGCGGGTCTCGCGGCGTGGGCTGCTCGCGGGCGGGGCCGTCGGCGGCGGGCTGCTCGTCGCCTGGTCACTGCTGCCGCGCAGCTACGACTCGCCGCTCGCACCCGGCCGCGAGGAGGCGGCGTTCAACGCCTGGCTCAAGATCGCGCGCGACGGGGTGGTGACGGTGGCGGTGCCGCAGCTCGAGATGGGGCAGGGCGTGACCACGCTGCTGCCGCAGATCGTGGCGATGGAGCTCGGTGCCGACTGGCGCCAGGTCGCGGTCGAGCCCGCGCCACCCAACGGGGCCTACGTCAACCTGCCGCTCGCCGCACGCTGGGCGCCGCTGTGGCGCCCGACGATCCCGGCGCTGGCCGACGAGCCCGACGATTACGTGCTGGCGCGCTGGGCCGAGGACGAGTGCTTCGGCGCAACTGCGGAGGGCACCTCGCTCGCGGCCTTCGAGCTGCCCTGCCGCGAGGCCGGCGCCGCGGCGCGCGCGATGCTGGCGATGGCCGCGGCCGAGCAATGGGGCGTGGGCTGGGAGGAATGCGAGGCGGTCGGCGGCTTCATCGTCCAGGGCGAGCGGCGGCTGAGCTTCGCCAGCCTGGCCGAGGACGCCGCAGGCTACGATCCGCCCGATCCGCCGCCGCTGCGCTCCGAACCGCCCTCGGACTCGCTGCCCCAGTTCGCCGATCCCGACGAGCTGTACGTGTCCTGGCCGCGGCTCGATCTGCCGTCGAAGGTCGACGGCAGCCATCTGTTCGCCGGTGACGTGCGCTTGCCGGACATGGTCCACGCGGCGATCCGTCACGGGCCGGTCGATCGCGCCGAGCTGTCGAGCTTCGAGGCCGAGGCCGCCGCGGGGCGGCGCGGGCTGGTAGGCGTGGTCGAGGGCCATCGCTGGCTCGCCGCGGTGGCGACCGACTGGTGGTCCGCCGAGCAGGCGCTCGAGGCGATGGCACCGCGCTTCACGGTAACCGGGCCTGCCACCAGCGCGCGCATCGACGAGTTGCTCGACAACGGCGTGCGGCGCGGCGAGCCGCAGCGGATCGCTGCGCGCGGCGCCGGGGACTCGGGCATGCCGAAACCCAGCCTCGCGCTACGTTACGACGTCATGCCCGCTGCGCACGGCACGATCGAGACCGCGAGCTGCACGGCGCGGCTGGCGGACGGCCGGCTCGAGCTCTGGCTGGCAAGCCAGTCGCCCGAGCACTCCCGCGTTGCCGCCGCGAAGGCGCTCGGCATGAGCCTGGCCGACGTGGTGCTCTATCCCATGCCGGCGGGTGGCAGCTTCGACCGGCGGCTCGAGCACGATCACGCGATCGAAGCGGCGCTGATCGCGCGCGAGGTCGGCCGGCCGGTGCAGCTCACCTGGTCGCGCTTTCAGGAGCAGCTCGCGTTGCGGCCGCGGCCGCCGGTGGCCGCGGTGCTCAGCGCGCGGCTGGGGGTGCAGGGACACATCGACACGTTCCGCGCGCGGCTCGCGATGCCGTCTTCCGCGCTCGAATTCGGGCGGCGCCTGTTCGACAACCGCACCACCTGGGCGGCGATCGACGCGGTCGAGGACGAGCCCGACCCGCTGGCGTGCGAAGGGCTGATGCCGGCCTATGCGATCTCCAATGTCGCGATCGACCATGTGCCGGTGCGCATTCCGCTTCCGACCGGGCGGATGCGCGCCAATGCGCACGGCTACACGTGCTTCTTCGTCGAGAGCTTCATCGACGAAGTGGCGCTGCGCAACGCGCAGGAGCCGCTTGGCTTCCGCATCTCGATGCTGGGCGACGACCTGCGGCTCGCGCAGTGCCTGCAGCGCGCTGCCCGGCTCGGCGAGTGGAACGGCGGGGCGCCGGGCAGCGGGCAGGGTCTAGCCTGCCACCGCATGGGCCCGGGCGGCAATTGGGCCGAGACGGGCGGGCGCATCGCACTCGTCGCCACCACCGTCGCGGGGGCCGGCGGCGTAAGGGTTGAAAAGCTCTCGGCCGCGGTCGACATCGGCCGGGTGGTCAACCGCGACATCGCGCTGCAGCAGATCGAAGGCGGGCTGCTTTACGGTGTCGGCCTCGCGCTCGGCTCGGGTGTCGAATACCTGCGCGGCCTTCCCGCGCAGGGGCGCCTTGCCGCGCTCGACCTGCCGACGCTGGCCGACAGCCCGCAGATCCGCATCGATCTGGTCGAAAGCGACGCCGAGCCGTTCGACCCCGGCGAGCTGCCGGTCGCGCCGGTGGCCCCTGCAATCGCCAACGCGCTGTTCTCTGCCACGGGCCTGCGCCTGCGCCGGCTGCCGCTGCTGTCGGGCGGTCTGTGACCAGGCCGGCCGATCATCCTCCGGTCCGCACCGGCGGCATCGGCGTGCTGCTGGTCAATCTCGGCACGCCGGAGGCGCCGACCCCGGCGGCGGTCCGGCGCTATCTGGCGGAGTTCCTGTCCGACCGGCGCGTGGTCGAGATCCCGCCGATCGCCTGGCAGCCGATCCTGCGCGGGATCGTGCTGCGGACCCGGCCGAAGAAGTCGGCGCACGCTTATAGCCAGGTCTGGACAGAGGCCGGCTCGCCGCTCGCCGCAATCACCGCCGAGCAGGCGGTGCGGCTGCAGGCGCGGCTGGGCGAGGACGTCAGGGTCGCTTACGCAATGCGCTACGGCCGTCCGGCGATCGCCGCCGAGCTGCAGGCCATGCTCGATGCGGGCTGCGACCGCGTGCTGCTCGCGCCGCTCTATCCGCAATACTGTGCTGCGACGACCGCGACCGTGATCGATGCCGCGGGCGAGGCGCTCAAGGCGATGCGCCGGCAGCCCGCGCTGCGCACGCTGCCGCCGTATTACGAGGACCCGGCGTACATCGCCGCCTTGGCGGCGGACCTCGGCGCGCAGCTCGATTTGCTCGATTTCGCGCCGGAGGTGCTGCTGCTGAGCTTCCACGGCATGCCCGAACGCACGCTGCATCTCGGCGACCCGTACCACTGCCACTGCCGCAAAACCGCGCGCCTGCTCGAGCAGGCGCTGGCGCGGCCCGGACTGCGCTTTGCGACCACGTTCCAGTCGCGCTTCGGCCGGGCGAAATGGCTCGAGCCGGCGACCGACGCGGTGCTCGCCGAAGAGGCCGCCAACGGCACCAAGCGGCTCGTCGTGGCTGCACCGGGCTTTGCCGCCGACTGCCTCGAGACGCTCGAGGAGTTGGCGATCCGCGGGCGTGAGCAGTTCCTCGGCGCCGGCGGCGAGCGCTTCGCGACGCTCGCCTGCCTCAATGCCGGCGAGCCGGGAATGGCCATGCTCGAGGCGCTGGTGCGCCGCGAGCTGGCGGGCTGGATCTGAGCGCTACTTGCGCGCGACCTGCACGATGTAGGTGGCGAGGGTGGCGATTTCGCCGGCCGACATCTGGTCGCGGAACGCGGGCATCGACCCGCGTCCTTCGCTGACCGCGCCGACAACATAGTCGTGGCTCAGCCGCGAATTGGTGTCGAGCGACGGGCCGATCCCGCCCGAACCGCCCCCGTCCGCAAGCGCGTGGCAGCCGCCGCAGCCGTACTGCGTGAACAGCTGGCGGCCCTTGGCGAGGTCGACACTTGCTGCCGGTGCAGGCGGAGCTGGAGCAGGAGCCGGCGCGGGAGCAGTGGCGCGGACCGGACCGGCCGCGGGGGCAGCCGGCGCAGGCTGGCGGTTGGCGACCGCGGCGGGCGGCGGGGCAGGCGGCTCGGCCGGGGGCAGCGGGGTCGAGATCACGAACGCCGGCGGCGGTGCCGGGCGAACCCAGGTGCTGGCCCCGGCGGCCGATACGGAGCCGGGATGCGGGCGGGCGTACTGTTCGGCCATGCCCCCGGTCGAAGCGCCGCTCGGCAGCAGCCCGCCGGCTGGCAGTGGCCTGGTGTCGGTCGCGGCCTGATGCGCGGTGTGGCCGTCGGCTGCGGTGCTGGCCACGTCCTGCTGCGGCGCGCAGGCTGATAGTGCCAGCGCGAGTCCCGTGCCACCGATCCAACCCGCTTGCGCCATTCCGCTCGCGCGCATCGCCATCTCCCTTGCAGCCGTCCAGGCGTTCAACCCGCCGCGGACGCGGCAGTTTCTGGCCCTGTGCAATTTCGCCGGGATCGGCGCAAGCGCAGCCGGGCGGCTCAGCCTTCGAGCGCGGCAGGCTGGTCGATGCGCTTGACGATTGCGCCGTTCAGCCCGGGTGTCACCGGGGGGCGTTCCCGCGCGACAGACGGGACGTTCCCCCAGGTGCCGTCGGGCAACTCGAATCCGAGGTGCTCCATCGCCGCGGGATGCAGCGGCACGCGGAAACGGATGCCGGCATGGTTGCGATGCTTCCAGACAACCTCGGCGTCGATCGCGGCGAGACCTTTCACGCAGATGCGCAGCAGATCTTTCTCGGCGAGCGCGCCCTCCTCGCAGCTCACCATGCAGCCGCTGGTGGAGATATTGCGCAAGTGCGTCGTCCACGACCGGCCGAGGGTCCGGCACTCGGCGACCAGATCGGTTGGAAATCGCCTGGTTTCCCGTTTTTCCATTGCTCCCCCAAAGTCTTCTGTGCTCGCGTGTCGACGATACGGCGCTCTTCTCAAGCGCCAGTTAACGCCGGGCAGTCCGGTCGCGGATCGGACGCGAAATGGCCATTTTGCGGTCAGAAGTCGATCGCGACGCCCTTGCGAACCCAGTCACCGTAGCGCGTCGGGCTCAGCTCTTCGGACTCCGCCTGGGCCGGCGCAGGCGCGGGCGGCGGGGTGTCGCTCCAGTGCGGCGGCTTGGCGAACTCGGCGGGCCGGCGGGTTGCGCGCTTGGTCATGCGTTCAGGCATGGCCCGGGTGGCGGCGCGACGCAACTGGCTCTAGGGCGAAGCGGATGACCAATCGGACAGGCGAAATCCAGGGCCTCGCTGCGCGTCGCGCGGCGCTGAGGCTGCTCGACGCGGTGCTGCGCCGTGGGGAGACGCTCGACCGGGCCGCTGGCGCGGCGACCGCGGGCTTGCTCACCAGTTCCGACGGAGCGCTGGCGCGCGCGATCGCGAGCGAGGTGCTGCGCTGGCTGACCGACCTCGACGCGCTGATCGATTCCGCGACCCGCGAGCGGCTGGCCGACGATGCCAAGGCGCGCGTGGTGCTGCGGATCATGCTGGCGCAATGGCTGCGGCTCGAGACGCCGCCGCACGCGGTGGTGGCGACCGCGCTGCCGCTGTTGACCGGAGGGCCGCGCCGGCTCGCGCACGGCGTGTTCGGCGCGCTGGTCCGGCGGCCGGCCGCGCTGCCCGCAGCGCCGACATTGCCGGCCGAGGTTGCCGCGCGCTGGGGCGAGCGGGCACCCGCGATCGCGCAGGGGCTCGCTGCGCCTCCGCCGCTGGATGTCAGCCTGCGCGATCCGGCAGCCACGGCCGAATGGGCTGAACGCTTGGGCGGCGTCAGCCTTGCACCCGGGCACGTGCGGCTCCCCCGCGGGACCGCGGTGGCCGACCTGCCGGGCTACGCGGAGGGCGCGTGGTGGGTGCAGGACCTCGCCGCGTCGCTGCCGGCGCGGCTGCTCGGCCCCGGCGACGGTCGACGCGTGCTCGATCTTTGCGCGGCCCCGGGCGGCAAGACGCTGCAGCTCGCGGCCGCCGGCTGGCAGGTCACCGCGCTCGATATCAGCGCCAAGCGGCTCGGACGGCTGCGCGAGAACCTCGCCCGTACCGGGCTCGATGCCGGGATCGTCGTCGCCGATGCCCTCAAATGGCAGGCCGGGACGCCGTTCGACGCAATCCTGCTCGACGCGCCGTGCACCGCGACCGGAACCGCGCGGCGCCACCCCGATGTGCTCCAGCGTGTCGGTCCGCGTCAGATCGGAGAGATGGCCGAAGTCCAGCTGCGCCTCGTCAAGCAAGCCTACGACTGGCTGAGCCCGGGCGGGCGGCTGGTGTATGCCGTTTGCTCGCTCGAGCGCGAGGAGGGCGAGGACCTGGCCGGCCAGATCGGGCTCGCCCCAGACCCGGTCGAACTCCCGGGCTTGCCGGAGTGGCTCGCGCCGGCGCCCGAAGGCTGGCTGCGCACCGACCCGGGCATGCTGCCCGAACAGGGAGGGATGGACGGCTTCTTCATCGCCCGCTTCACCAGGCCGGCATGAACACGGCGGGCTGGCTCAACCCGGCCTGACTTTCGCCTGGAAGCTCTTCCTGAGCTTGGCCAGCTTGGGCGGGATCACCGCGAGGCAGTAGGGGTTCCGCTGGCCTTCGCCTTCCCAGTATTCCTGGTGATAATCCTCCGCTGGGTACCAGGTCGCGGGGCCTTCGATCGTCGTCACCACCTTGCCGCCGCGTTCGGCGTTGGCGCGCGCGATCGCGGCCTCGGCCTCGCCGCGCTGCGCGTCGTCGAGCGGGAAGATCGCGCTGCGGTACTGCGTGCCGATGTCGTTGCCCTGGCGGTTGAGCTGGGTCGGGTCGTGCGTGCCCATGAACATGTCGAGGATCTCGGCGTACGAGACCACCGCCGGATCGTAGCTCACCCGCACTGCCTCGGCATGGCCGGTGTCGCCGCTGCAGACCTGCTTGTAGGTCGGATCGGGCACGCTGCCGCCGATATAGCCGCTCTCGACCCCGCTCACTCCGATCACGTCGCGGAACACCGCCTCGGTGCACCAAAAGCACCCGCCCGCGACAATGGCTGTTTCGTCTGCCATGGGACTCTCCTTCGGCGAGGAAGATGGCGACCGGCAACACGCTTGTCATCCCTCGCGCGCAAGCTAGTCTCCGCCGAACATAATCAACGGGAGAGTTACCATGCGCATGATGCTCCTCGCCGCCGCCGCAATGGCCGTGCCGCTCGCCGCCGTCCCGTCCGCGCCCGCCACTGCACAGCAGACCCTCAGCCCGGCGCTCGCCGCCGTCCTCGCCAACCCGCGGCGCGACGCCGACCGGGTGCGCGACGTGCACCGCCATCCAGGCGAGACGCTTGCCTTCTTCCAGGTCGAGCCCGGCATGACCGTGGTCGACTACGTTCCTGCCGGCGGGTGGTACTCGCGGATCATCGCGCCCTATCTCGGACCCAACGGGCGCTACATTGCGATGGGCCCCGATGTGACCGGTGCGCCCGAGGGGCAGCGCAACTACTGGGGCGCTCAGGACGACAAGATGCGCGCGAACGCCGCGAGCTGGAATCTCGGCACCGCCGCCGCGCCGCTCAGCGGCTTCGGCACCGACGCGGTGCCCGACGAACTTGCCGGCCAGGTCGACCGCGTGCTGATCTTCCGCGAGCTGCACAACATGCTGCGCAGCGACTGGCTGCACGACGACATGTTGGCGATCCGCAAGGTGCTCAAGCCCGGCGGCATGGTCGGGATCGAGCAGCACCGGGCGGCTGCGAACGCGCCATACGCTTCGACCGACGGCAGCAAGGGCTACTTGCGCGAGAAGGACGTGATCGCGCTGTTCGACCTCTACGGCTTCGACCTCGTCGCGCAGAGCGAGATCAACGCCAACCCGAAGGACACCAAGAACTGGCCGCAGGGCGTGTGGATGCTGCCGCCGGGCCTGCGCGGGGCGACCGACGCGACCCGGCCCCAGATGGAGGCGATCGGCGAGAGCGACCGCATGACGATGCTGTTCCGCAAGCGCGACTGACACGTCTTGTGCGGGGGGCGCAGCCGACTAGATAGCGGCGCATGACCGAAATCACCGTCGCCGCGCTCCAGCTCACGCTCGGCTCCGCCGACGAGCAGGACAACATCGCCGCGGTCTCCGCGCTGGTCGAAGAGGCCGCCGGCAAGGGCGCGCGGATCGTGCTGCCGCCCGAGCTGTTCTCGGGCCCGTACTTCTGCAAGGTCGAGGACGACGCGCTGTTCGCCACCGCGCGTCCGCTCGCCGAGCACCCCTCGGTCAAGGCGATGCAGGCGCTGGCGAAGGCGCTGAACGTGGCGATCCCGACCAGCTTCTTCGAGCGCGACGGGCACCACTACTACAACACGCTGGCGATGATCGCCGCCGGCGGGGAGATCCTCGGCACCTACCGCAAGAGCCACATCCCCGACGGGCCGGGCTACGAGGAGAAGTTCTATTTCCGCCCCGGCAACGACGGGTTCAAGACGTGGGACGTCGCCGGCACGCGCATCGGCGTCGGCGTGTGCTGGGACCAGTGGTATCCCGAGACCGCGCGCGTGCTCGCGCTCAAGGGTGCCGAGCTGCTGTTCTACCCGACCGCGATCGGCTCCGAGCCCAAGGACGCCGGGATGGACACCAGCCGGATGTGGCGGCGGGCGATGATCGGCCACGCGGTGTCGAACTGCATGCCGGTGATCGCCGCCAACCGCATCGGGCTCGAGGCCGAGTGCGGCGAGGACCAGCGGTTCTACGGCCACAGCTTCATCTGCGACCAGTGGGGCGACATGCTCGCCGAGTTCGGCGCGGAGGAGAGCGGGGTGCTCGTCGCCACGCTCGACCTGACCGCCGCGGCGCGCCACCGTGCGAGCTGGGGCTTCTTCCGCGACCGCCGCCCGCAGCTCTACGGCCGAATCTGCGAGGACATCTGAGCCACACCTACCTGATCGCGCTCGGCTCCAACCGCCGCCATCACCGCTTCGGTCGCCCGCGCGACGTGCTCGCCGCCGCGCTCGGGCGGCTCGAGGCGCAGGGCCTGTGGGTGATCCGGACCGCTCCGGTGATTACGACCGATCCGATCGGGCCGTCGATCCGGCGCTATGCCAATTCCGCCGTGGTCGTCGAAACGCGGCTCGCGCCCGACGCGCTGCTGCAGCTCGTCAAGCGCATCGAGCGCGAGTTCGGCCGCCGGCCGGGCGGGCAGCGCTGGGCCACGCGCGTGCTCGATCTCGACATCGTGCTGTGGAGCGGCGGCCCTTTTGCCGCGCCGGACCTGACGATCCCACACCCGCTGTTCCGCGAACGCGCGTTCGTCCTCGCCCCTGCGGTCAAAATCGCGGCCGGCTGGCGCGATCCGCTGACCGGCCTCACCGTGCATCAACTCCACGCCCGGTTGACCCGCCCCCGCGCCGGGCATAGGTGGGCGGCGCGTGAGGGCCCTTAGCTCAGTCGGTAGAGCAACTGACTTTTAATCAGTAGGTCGCTGGTTCGAACCCAGCAGGGCTCACCAACGTTTTCAAATGGTTGCACTTTCGTATGATCAGGCCGGCACGCTAGCGGCAATCACCTAGCAACCACCAGAGTCGTGCACGGCCATCTCCGAAACCAAGGCTCGCGTGTGCCGGCGTTGAGCGTTTTTTCCACGCTAACGCTTGGGCCTGACTGATACAGAAAGCCGATTAGGAAGTGAGCTGGCACATCGTGAAGGTCTGCATAGGTTAGCTGCCGAGCCAAGAGCGAGAGCCGTTTGGCGTCCAGCACCTCACCGTGCGGATCGATAGCAAGCAAGCCCCAGTGGAATTCATTTCCCTTGTAAAACAGGTGCGCTGGCTCGCGATCCCACGTTTGGATGATCGCCTTGATCACGTTTTGTCCGCCTCGTGTGCTTTTGGTACTCTGGATGAGTCTGTAGGCCTCGCGTTTGGAGCGGTGCGCCGCATATCGAGCATATGCCCGCGCGAAGTTGGAAAAGCGCTGCTTCCCCCGGGCTAGCCAGGGCCATCCGCTCCACGTTCCCACGCCGAATAGCTATTCAATCTGACAGCTTCCTGTCGACGCCGCAGTCTTCGTTGCTGGCGACGGACAAACTTACCCAAAGGAAAGAACCAAGAAATTATCGAGGCGAAGAAGAAGTTCCGTGCCCGAATCAAACGATCGTCCGTGGTGAGCGCAGGTCGGCTTCCCGATCTTGTGGCGCTGTTTGTAGAGGGTCTTGTCGTAATCGATCTGGAGCTTGCGGTTGGCCCTCGGCGGGATGCAGGGGGTGATGCCGCGCTCGATCAGGGCGGCGCGGAACCAGTTGCTGTCGTAGCCTTTGTCGCCGAGCAGTTCCCTTGCCCTGGGCAGTGCGTCGAGTAGGGAAAGCGCCCTCGTGGTCGCTCATCTGGCCTTCGCTGAGCAGCAGGATGATCGGCCTGCCCTTGCCGTCGCACACGGCCTGGAGCTTGGAGTTCAAGCCGCGACAGCGATCTCGAGCTCAAGGCGCTCCGCGTCCAGCTCGCCGAGCGCGCAAGGCCGAACTCATGGCCTAAGCGTCTCAGTAAGGACCTGTCGGCTTCATCAGCCGCCTGATTGATTGCACACTACCGGGGCCCGCCGATAGGCGGGCCCGTTCGTTTCGTCAGCGGCGGCTAGGCAGCGGGTTGGGCGTCGAGATCGACTGTGATCTCGCGTGACCAATGGCGCAGGGCGCGGGCCGCCGTTACGAATGCCGAAGCGTCGGCAGGATTCGCTAGGGGCAGGCAAGCATCGTCGAGATCGTCGGCAATGCCGGCGCTCTCGAAGATCGGTTTCGCCTCGGCGCCGATGCCGATGAACTTGCAATGGGCGAAGGCATCGGTGACGAAGTCTTTGGCCGCCGCATCCTTGGCGAGCAGCGCTGCGCCCTCGCCCGAGACCAGCACCGCCACCGCGTCGAACAGGACCGAGGGACCGCCATCGATCTTGTGCTTGGCCGCGACCTTCGTCCCGTCGGCCAGAGTCACGCCGCCGATCTTGGGAGCGATCACTTCGTAGACGGCCCCCTCGGCTTCGACGGCCTTCAGCAGCGCTTTGAATAGGGCCGAGTCAGCTCCATCGCTGAGCAGGATGCCGAGCTTTCGGCCCTTGAAGCTGTCCGGGCCGTTCTTGACGATGCTCAGCGGATCGGAGGGCGGAAGGTCCGTGATCGGCTCGCTTGCGGCAACCGCAGGATCGGGAAGCGGGAGTCCCAGGCCGTCGGCGACCGTTGTCGCCAGCGTCGCGTCGATGTTGCGGAGATGCGAGACCACCCGCGAACGGATGTCGGGCCGCTCTACCTTCGACAGCTCGAACACGAGCGCGTCACCGATATGCTTCTGCTCTATCGCGGCCTGGCTGACGAAGAACTGCCGTGCCTGGCTGTAGTGGTCGGCGAAGCTTTCTGAGCGCACGCGTTGCTTGGGTCCGTCGGGCTCGTCGGCAAAGCTGATGAAGCCTCGCACCGGGTCCTCGCGTGGCCCGCCTTGCGCAGCGCCCCAGCTGTTTGGCTCGTAGTTCACTCGGCCGACGGGATTGCGCATCGCCATGTGCCCATCCTGCTGGAAGTGGGCCATCGGGCATTTCGGTGCATTGATCGGGATGTGGGTGAAGTTGGGTCCGCCCAGCCGCTTTATCTGCGTGTCCAGATACGAGAAGTTGCGCCCCTGCAGCAGGGGATCGTTCGAGAAGTCGATGCCCGGGGGAACGTTCTGCGTGCAGAACGCGACCTGCTCGGTCTCGGCAAAGAAGTTGTCGACCACCCGGTCGAGCACCAGCCGGCCGATCGCACGGATCGGCACGAGCTCCTCGGGGATCAGCTTGGTCGCATCGAGCACGTCGAAGTCGAAGCGGTCAGCGAAGTCGTCGTCGAATAGCTGGACGCCGAGCTCCCATTCGGGAAAGTCCCCGCCGTTGATGGCGTCCCACAGGTCGCGGCGGTGGAAGTCGGGGTCGGCGCCGTTGATCTTGACCGCCTCGTTCCACACGACCGACTGCAGTCCCTGCTTGGGCTTCCAGTGGAACTTGACGAATGTCGACTTGCCCTGGACATCGAGCAGCCGGAAGGTGTGGACCCCGAAGCCCTCCATCGTGCGGAACGAGCGGGGGATCGCGCGGTCCGACATGGTCCACATGATCATGTGGAAGCTCTCCGGCGTCAGGCTGATGAAGTCCCAGAAATTGTCGTGCGCCGAGGCCGCTTGGGGAAATTCGCGGTCGGGCGCTGGCTTTACCGAGTGGACCAAGTCGGGAAACTTGAGCGCGTCCTGGATGAAAAACACCGGGATGTTGTTACCGACCAGATCCCAGTTGCCTTCCTGTGTGTAGAGCTTGACTGCGAAACCGCGCACATCGCGCGCGAGGTCGAACGAGCCCTTCGCGCCGGCGACGGTCGAGAACCGGACGAAGGCAGGTGTTTTCTCGCCTATCCGCTGGAAGACGTCGGCCCGACTTACATCGGCAAGGCTGTCGGTCAGCTCGAAGAACCCGTGCGCGCCATAGCCGCGCGCGTGGACCACGCGCTCGGGGATCCGCTCGTGATCGAAATGGAAGATCTTCTCGCGGAAGTGGGCGTCCTCGAGCAGCGTTGGCCCGCGAGCACCCTGCTTCAGGCTGTTCTGGTCATCGGCAACGGGAATGCCCTGCTGCGTTGTCAGCGTCGAGACCCCGTCTCCGGCCACTTGGTGGGTTTCGCCACCGTCACCCTGCTGTTCGACATAGGACGAACTGATCAGCGCATCGGCCGGGATCGGCGAAGCCTTCTGTGGCGATTCTCCGCCAATATCCACGCCAGCGAGGTCGGCAGGGCTCAACGGGCTTTTTGGGCGATCGCTCGTCTTGGGATTCTTGGGCACGATAAAAGGTCCTCGCTGCTGGCGGTGATCGAATGCCGTGACGAGGAAAGCTGCCCGACTGGTCCGGACACGCGACCGCTACGTCGAAGGCGACATGTCCCAAGAACCACGAGGATCGACCGGAGTTGCCGGGTGAGGGGGTGAATTAACCTGCGTCATCACGATTGCGCCCGTCTGTCGCAACCCGGCGCGATTTCACCCGTTGGCCGCACAGAGTGCACGCCGGTGCACCTTCGGCGAACGGAGGATCGCAGCATTTTCACCCAACGGTTCCTCAGAGACAAACGCGGCGTCCGGCTCGAACCGGAGGAGCGGGATCGGCTCGAGGCCGCCATCGACGAAGTCCGGACGATCGGGCCGAGGACGACCATCGTCCACGCGGGGGAGCAGCTTGAGGTAAGCATATTGCTGCTGGAGGGCTTCATGTGCCGGTACATCGACGACCGGAAGGGACTTCGGCAGTTGGTCGCGGTGCACGTACCCGGCGATTTCGTCGATCTGCATGCCTATCCGCTCAAAGTGCTCGACCACGACGTCGCGACGATCACCGCCGCCACCGTGGCCATCGTGCCGCATTCGAAAATCGACGCAATTATCGAAGAAATGCCGGAGATGGCGCGCAAGCTATGGTTTGCGACTCTTATCGATGCGGCGATTCATCGTGCTTGGCTGTTTCGCCTCGGCCGGCTCGATGCGGTGGGGCGAGTGGCCCATTTTCTGTGCGAGACAAATGCCCGCCTCGTTTCCGCCGGCCTCAGTGACGGGCAGCGTTTCGCGCTCGGCATCACCCAGGCCGACCTCGCGGAGATCTGCGGGCTGACCAACGTTCACGTGAACCGGGTGATGCGGCAGTTGCGCGAAGAGCGACTGTGCGTGTTCCGCTCCTCGCTGGTCGAGATCCTCGATCCCGTTCGGCTGGCGGCGCGCGGCCAATTCAAGCCGGCCTATCTCTATATCGACGACCGCACGACGCCGCCCCAGTTCTCCGTTCCAAGGTACTCTTCATGATCTCATTGTCCGCTTTCCCTCATGCCCACACCGAGCCCGGCGTCGCCAATGCCGAGGAGGGTCTCGTGGTTCTCGATGGGCCCGACGGCATCGCGATCACGATGACGGCCGGTGCGGCCGCCGGCACCGGCCGTAGCCTGCTTGCAGCGGCGGAGATCGCCGAGCGCCAAATGGCGGAGCGGGGTGATGCGGACGTCTAATAGCGTCTAGGACGAGCCGATGAGCGCGGCGCAGGAGAACTGGTAATGCGGCTGCTCAAGGACAACGGTCTGACGATCGTTCTGCTGACCCTGTTCGCATTGAGCATCGGCGGGCAATGGGTGACCGGCTGCCAAGTCGCCAACGCGCATGCGCTGCGACACGGCCAGCCCGCGATGGCACTCGCCAGCTACACTCTGAGTCCCGAGTTTCTCTTCAGCGTGTTCGAGAACTGGGAGAGCGAGCTTCTCCAGATGTCGGCCTATGTCCTGCTGACCGCGTTTCTGATCCAGAGGGGATCGGCAGAATCGCGAGATCCCGATGCGCCTCCGCGCGATGCCGATCTCGCGCGCAATCTGCTCGCCTACAGCGCGGCGGACGTCCGCGAAACGATCTCCAACGGGCGGACCTTCGACTACGAGGAGACGATCGCGCTTACCATGGGCAACGCTTATGGTCGAACCGTGCCCGCCCGATGCTCGAGATCGTCAAGGACACCGTCGGCCGCCACGATTTCCTGCTGACGCCCTGACAGTCCGCTTCTCAGAAGAGCTTTGCTCTATCCTTCCGCGGCGGGGACGGGTGGAAAGCCGACGCAGAGAGCCTTTCCACGCGTCCAGCCGCAGTTCGAACCCCAGTTAAAGTTGCCCGCTCTCGCTCAATCTGTTGTAGGCGGGTCATTCTTCGTGATCGTCGAGAAATTGAGCGGCGAGCGCTGGGCAAGACTTCATGCCGCAGTCTCCAGCATCCGAGGTCGGCTATGGACCATTCAAACGTATGAGACATCAATCGGCGAGCAGCCTTGGATTGGCCCTGGTCGTCTCGTCCAGCACCCCGCTCATCCTGCTGAACGAGCAACTCGTGGTGAAAGCGGCCAGCGGCTCGTTCTGCCGCAGCTTTTCAGTCGACTGTGATAGCGTTGTCGGCAGGGAGCTGTTCGAGCTCGGTGAGGGCGAGTGGGACACCCCTCAGTTGAGATCGTTGCTGACGGCAACGGCCGCAGGGAACGCTGCAATCGACGCCTACGAGATGGACCTGAAGCGCGCCGGCAGTCCGACGCGCCATCTCGTCATCCATGCCCATGTGCTCGATCACGAAGAAGACGAAGCCCCGCGCCTCGCGGTTGCCGTTACCGACGTCACCGAAGCGCTTCAGGCGCGCCGCGCTCACGACGCACTGGTGCAGGAAAAGCAGGTACTGCTCCAGGAACTGAATCACCGTGTCGCGAACAGCCTGCAGATCATCGCCAGCGTCCTGATGCAGCGCGTGCGCATTGCTCAATCGGAGGAAACCCGAACACATTTGCGCGAAGCCCATCACCGAGTCATGTCGGTCGCCACGTTGCAACGCCAACTCGCTTCCAGCGCTACCGGCGAAGTGGCGCTCCGCCCATATTTTACCGATCTATGTGCGAGCATCGGGGCTTCGATGATCCCCGATCCCGAACTACTGTCTTTGAGTGTCGAGGCGGATGACAGCGTCACCACCGCCGACCGATCGGTCAGTATGGGACTGATCGTCACAGAACTGGTGATCAATTCCCTCAAGCACGCCTACCCTTCCGAAGCTAAGGGCAGGATCAAGATCGGATTTCACTCGAGCGGCGATGCCTGGACACTCACGGTCGCCGATGACGGCGTGGGTATCGACGGCGGTCACGAAAGCGGGAAATCCGGCCTGGGAACCGGCATCGTCAATGCGCTTGCAGCTCAGCTCGGCGCTACCGTCGAGGTGACCGATGCCGAACCGGGCTGCCTCGTTTCAATCATTCGCCGTGGTGCTGCCGACGCAATTGCCCCTCTACCTTGAGTCCCGCTTGGGGCAGCCCTCACGAGCGTCCTCGGGGCGCGGGCACCACGGCTCCTGTATCCGAGCAGCCCAGCAAGTCCCAGCAGGCACCAATCGGAACTGCCGTCGCCCCCCTTCGGCGCGCGCGGCGCTGGCCTAGCGGTTGTTGCTGTCGGAGTTGTGGCGGACGGGCCGATTGCCGGGGCAGCGGTTGGCCCACGGTCGTTGGAGGATTGCTCTGGGAATAGGGCTTGTGTGGTTTGTTGGGGGCGGCCCGCGCCGGGGCCCGGCACCAATATGTCGACAACCACGGCGGCGACGGGCGTCAGATGTCTACGCATGATCGTCCCAGTTACCCGTCGGCCAGAAAATAGAAGAAAGAACACCTGCTTCCCCGGGGTGACCGAGCGGATTTCACCCCATCGCCATGATCATGCGCAAACAGCGAGGCGATTACGCTCGCAGGGCGTCCTGGACGTTCGAGCCGTTACCGAAACCCTCGTCGGTAACTGCCGCCTGAGACACGATGACCTCGACCTTCAGGTCGACGAAATCTTCATGTGCGCCGACAAAGCTTCCGTCGACCGGCTTTATCTGGGCGATGCTGCGGGCGGTTGCGACCGGAACCAAGTGAGCTTCGCCCATCCGACCGTTGGTCGGGTCGAAGGCGATCCATCCGGCGCAAGGCAGATACACCTCTGCCCATGCGTGGGTAGCGCCGTGCTGCCGGCTGTCGGCCGTGTCGGCCGGCACCGGATCGTAGAGGTAGCCGGACACCGCGCGTGCGCCGATGCCGAGATGACGGGCTGCCTCGATGAACAGTGTTGCCAGGTCTCGGCAAGAGCCGCTGGCCGCGCGGAGTGTGTCCAGGGGTGGCTGCGTGCCTTCATCGTCGCGCCGGGCGTATACGCACGAGCCGCGAACCGCGTTGCTAAGGTCCTGCAGCAATGAGAGCGTATCGGTCCGTTGGCCGGCCACGATGCTTCTGGCCCACTTCTCCATCTCCCCCGCGACGTCCTCGTATTCGGGTACAAGCATCTCTCCCAAGGCGGATCGCTCAGCCGTGGAATATCCGAAAGGGTAGCTGTGCGCATGAGGGGCGATCTTGAAAATAGGCCAGGCGGATGCTCCCTGGTCGACGACGATGTCCCCGGAGACGATCAATTCGCTCGCGGCCTCGGAGAACGTGGCGGTCCCGATCAAGTTGCCGAAGACATCCTGGGACCATTCGATCTCCGCGGGCGGCGAGGTGCTAACGCGCGTGCTCCGCAGATTGAGAGTGTGGTTGCTCCTTGGGATCAGCATCAGGCGGTGCGGCAGCAAGGTCACGGGCCTGCCGTATCGGTAGACCGTCGTGTGTTTGATGGTCAGCAGCATTCCGAACTCCCGACAGCGGCACAGCCAGCCAGGAGCCAGCCTATCCGGCGAACTCCTGCTCCCTCGATGCGGTCGCCCGCCGCGCCCTCTTGGCCTGCGCTATCGCGTGCTGCAGGTCGGTATAGCGGTATCCGCCGACTGCATAGTGCTGCTCCGTCGAGCGGGTAATGTCCGGATCCAAGGCTGACTCCTCGGCGAAGCAACCGCCTTCGTGGTTCCAGTCATCCCGGTCGGCTTCGCCGCTGTCGGGAGCCGCTTCGATGCTGGCGCCGCCACCGCGGGCAAAATCGTCGATGGCGCAGAGATCGGCGTGAATGAGCGCGAGTTGGTCGGCGATCATCTCAAGAGCGAGGACCTTCCGCTCTTCGGAGGTTCCGGCTTCACGGACATCGGCCTGGTCGGCTTGGCTCGCTTCGTTGGCAGCCGACGAAAAAGCACTGAAGTTGGGGGCGTTTTGGGGGGATTGGCTGGTCACGGCGTATCTCCGCAGGAGCGGGAGTTGCCAAACTCTCAGTCGCACGTTGCTCGAAACCGGAGTGCGATCCCGCCAACGTGGGGAGGAACGCTCGGGATACAAGTAGATGGCCTGATGACCCTAAAAGTACACAAAGTTGCTGCGGTGCTAAGATTTGCCGTGTCTCCACCACGGTCCAGATCGCATCAGTGCGAACCCATCCGAAAATAGAGCTGGGCTTGTATTTGGCATGTCAATGCATGCCGATGTATTATCGGTGGCAAAGCGTAGTAGTCGCCATCGGCTGAGAGACATGCGAGCTCCCGCTTACGAGGAGTTTGCCATGACGCAGCATCTGATTTCCGAAACCACCCCCGACAGTTGGGAAAACGAAGGCGGCAGCCTGCCCTCGTCCCATCCCGAGTTCGCTTGCGTTCCCCGCTTTCTCACCGCGCTCCACGTCGTCGACGGACATGCATACGCAAGGTCTTGTGGACGCAGTTGCGCAGGAACCCCGGCTGTTTGGGCGTGCCAGACCGTGACACCCCGCGACAATCAAGCTCCGGGCTACTTCGCAGTGTTGGCGCCATTCGCCGCCTTGGCCCTCCTCATTTGGTGGATGGTCAACTAGGCTTTCCGAGATTGCGCGACGTAACCCAATAGACGGCCAACAAGCCCATGATAGCCGACGCGAGCGAGGCAAAAAGAATCCCCAGCTTAGCGGCAGCGAGCAGGGTTGGCGGGTAAGCCAGGTTCGCAATGAAGAAGGACATCGTGAAGCCGATCCCGGTCAGGAAGGCGCCGGCCGTGAGGAAGGCCCAGTTCAGGTCCGATCCGAGCCTCGCCAGGCCGGAGCGCAGCGCCAGCCAGCTGAAGAGCAGAACGCCGACCGGCTTGCCGAAGACCAGCGCGACAAAGATCGCAACGGAGACGGGCTCGACGTCGTCCGCGGAAAACGCGACCCCCGCATTGGCCAGGGCGAAGACGGGCATGATTGCGAACCCGACCCAAGGGTGCAGCATCATTTCCAGTCGCTCCAACGGCGACAGGGACTCGTTGATAGCCCGACCGGCTTCGACCAGGTCGCGCCGATCCGAGGTATCCCCGCTCCACTCGTGATCGCGCGGCTCGAGGACGTTCCCGAGGATGGCACGCAGACGCGGCACACCAACCCAGATGCGCGCCGGCGTCATCAGGCCGAGGATCACGCCGGCGATCGTCGCGTGGATGCCGGAGGAATCGAGGCACAGCCACATCACGCTCCCGAGGAGGAAGTATATCGGCATGCTCCTGATGCCGAACCGCGCCGCCATGGCGATCAGGCCAACGACAAGGAGCGCGAGACCGATCGCGATGAAATTCAAGACACCCCCGTAAGCGACCGCCACGACCAGTATTGCGCCGATATCGTCGAAGATCGCCAGGGCTATGAGAAAAAGACGCAGGCTGTGGGGCACGCGGGAACCAAAGAGCGCGAGCCCCCCGATCACGAACGCCGTATCGGTGGCCATTACCGTTCCCCAGCCGTGCATGCCGGCTTCTCCGGCCAGGATCGCCATGTAGATCGACGCAGGAACTATCATGCCGCCGAGCGCAGCTGCGAAAGGAAGCGCAGCCGTTCGCAGGTCTCGCAGCTCGCCCAAGGCGAACTCGCGCTTCATCTCCAGGGACACCACGAAGAAGAAGAAAGTCATCAACCCGTCGTTGATCCAGTGCCCTGTTGAACGGGTGAAGTCCAACGGGCCGAGCTGCAGTCCGATCTGCAAATCCCAGAACGCCAGGAATCGTGCAGACCAGGCGGTATTGGCCACGATCAATGCGGCTATCGTCGCGACCAGCAACAAACCCCCCGCAGCAGCCTCTACCTTGAGGAAACGCGCGAAAGGCTTTGTAATCCGGTCGGCGAATTCATGCGGAAGACCTGGGCTTCCGGGATCGATCATCTCATCCTCTCCGTATTGCGGCCCGACGGTTGGTAGCCTTAGACCTCCAGGCGGAACGGTATGTTTGGACGCCGCAATGGCAGGAGACATGATCCTAACGTGCGAAGCGGTAGATCGGGCCCTATCCCCCATCGCCCGTCTTTCCGCAGTTGGTCGTTGAGCCGCGCGATCGCTTCCGCGCGCGGCGGCTGGGCGCACTGATCCATCCCATGCTCAAGCATGTCCCATTCCTTCCTATTCGATTGGCGGCCGTCATCGCGCGATGCCGTTTGGTGCACCGGGAATGCGATCTGGCCGTTGGTAGAAAAGTGGACCGAAGCGCGACGAGTTGGCTCCGGTCCAAAGTCGGCGGGCTCTGCCGCCAGCGGTGGGACCGCTACTTGCGCTTGGCCTGCTCCCGCACGTGCGCGATCAGCGCGTCGAGATCGGCTTGGCCTTGATTGCGGCCTCGACCGCTCCGCGCAGCGGAGCTAGCGCATCGTCGAGGTCGTTGAGTTCGAAGCCTCTTGCGAGCGCATCCGGCTCGATCGAGATGGGAATGAGGATCCGCTTACCCAAGACCACTCCGCCCTAAGGATTTCCGTCACCCGGGCGCCCGTTAGTAGCAGAAAGTTGGATATGGCGTGGCGCGGCGTCCGTCAGCCAGGCGAGCATGTCGCTGCCCGCGCTTATGCTACATCCCGCCCGCATCTCCGCAGCACCCACCACCCGAAAATCCACTCAATCTTAACCTTACTATCCGTAATCTCGGTGCTACCCCGAATTACTCAGGCGGCACCCAGCGTGCGTAAGTTCAACCAGCTTATCGACCGAGCCGCGGGCTGGCTTCTCGCCACGAAGATCGAGGTTTCTCCGGCGATCCGGCAGCAGCTCGAGGCCGGGTTGTTCAGCTCGGTGCCGATCTTCCTCGGGGGCGTCTTCAACAGCATCGCCGTGGCCGGGATCGCCGCGTGGCGGCATCCGACGGCGCCGTTCCTGGCCTGGCTGGCGGTTGAGATCGTGCTGGGGATCGTGCGCCTGCCGGTCGTCGTGGCCGGGCGGCGCGCGCTGCACGAGGGGCGGGCGCCGCCCAAGATCGCCGCGACGATCCTGTCCTCGGCCTGGTCCGCGTCGATCGGCTTGGGCGCCTTCCTCGCGCTCACCAGCGGCGACTGGGTGCTATCGACGATCGTCTGCCTGTCGGTCGCGGCAATGGTCAGCGGCATCTGCCTGCGTAATTTCGGGACTCCGCGGCTTGCCGCGCTCATGACGCTGCTGGCGCTGGTGCCGGCCACGCTAGCCGGGCTGCTTGCGCCCGAGCCGGTCGTCGCGATCATCAGCTTCCAGCTACCGATCTTCATCGTCACGATCTTTGCGGCCGCGTTCGTGCTCAACCGGATGATGGTCACACGGATGACCACGCTGGCCGAACTCGAGCGCAGCGAATCCTTCAACCGGATCATCCTCGAATCGAGCCCCGACTACACGCTCATCCTCGACGAGCGGCACGAGATCATGTTCTGCAACCGGCCCAATGCCGCGGCCCAGTCGCCCGAGACGCTGATCGGGGTGCGATGGCTCGAGCTGCTTCACCCGGCCGACCGCGACGCCGGCGAGCGGGCGCTGGGCGAAGTCGCGCGGCGCGGATCGGCCAACCTCACCACGCGGCATATCGACACCGAAGGGCGCACGCGCTGGTTCGACGTGATCCTGAGCCGGATCTCGGTCTTGTCGGGGCGGATCATCGTCGTCGCGCGCGACATCACGCACCAGAAGCGTTCCGAAGAGCGGGCGCTGTGGATGGCGAGTCACGATCCGCTCACCGGGCTGCCCAACCGCTCGGTGCTGCAGGACCGGCTCGATGCGATCATCGCGAGCGAAGCCGGCAGCCCCGACGGGGCGCTGCTGATGCTCGACATCGACAACTTCAAGGTGATCAACGACACGCTAGGGCACGACGCGGGCGATCTGATGCTGTCGATCTTCGCCGAGCGGCTGCGCGCGGCCGCGCTCGAGGGAGACCTCGTCGCGCGGCTCGGCGGCGACGAATTCGCGGTGCTCGTGGCAGCGCGCTCGGACGCCGACGTGTGGGATGCCGGCGCGCGCATCTACGCTGCGCTGTGCGAGCCGTTCGAGCATCACGGCCGGCTGCTCGCCTGCGGCGCCAGTATCGGCGCCAGCCGCCTGTGGCGCGACGGGGCCAACCGGTCCGAGATCATGAAGGCGGCCGACATCGCGCTCTACGCGGCCAAGACGGCGGGGCGTGGCCAGCTCAAGCTGTTCGAGCCGGCGATGAAGGCCGAAGTCGAGCATCGCGAGACGATGCTGGCCGCCGCGCTGGCCGCGCTGAGCGGCGACCGGGTCGTTCCGTTCTTCCAGCCCAAGGTCGCGTTCGCCGCCTCGCGCATTGTCGGTTTCGAGGCGCTGCTGCGCTGGCGCGACGCACACGGTGAGGTCCGCGGCGCGGAGGAGATCCGGGCGGCGTTCGACGACCCCGCGCTCGGCGCGGCGCTCAGCGAGCGGATGATCGACCGGACGCTCGACCAGATCTCGCGCTGGCTGGCCGAGGGAGTGCCGTTCGGCCACGTCGCAATCAATCTGACCGCCGGGGACTTCCGGCGCGAAGGCTTCGCCGAAGGGCTGCTGGCGCGGCTGCGGCAACGGGCGATTCCGCCGTGGTGCCTGCAGATCGAGGTGACTGAGACGGTGTTCCTCGGCCGCGGCGCGGGCTACGTCGAGGCCGCACTACGGTTGCTGAGCGAGAACGGCATCATCGTCGCGCTCGACGACTTCGGCACCGGCTACGCATCGCTGTCGCATCTGAGCCAGTTCCCGATCGATCTGCTCAAGATCGACCGCACCTTTGTCGAGCAACTCGGCCACAGCGCCGAGGCCGAGGCGATCTCGGCCGCGGTTATCAACCTCGGGCACTGCCTGGGGATGCAGATCGTCGCCGAAGGGGTCGAGACTGCGGCGCAGGAGGCGAAGCTGGTCGCGCTCGGCTGCGACATCGGCCAGGGGTTCCTGTACTCCAAGGCGCTGCCGGCAGAGGCGGTCGCACCGGCCTTGGGCGCGCAGGAGCCGAGGACCACCGGCGCACGCCGCGCCTGACTATCTCCTAACAGCAACTGTCATCTCCCTCACGGGCATTGTCAGCGGACCCCGGACCCGATCGACGATAGCCTGGGTGCAACAAATCGCTGCAATCCGGGGGACATTTTCAGCATGCCGCACTTCGCATGGCGCCGCCGCCTGGCGCTGGCGCTCGCCCTGTCGCTGCCCGCGATCGGCTCGCCGGCGCTGGCGCAGCAGACCGCAGCATCCGCGAGCGAGGCCGAGGCGCGCTACCGCGAGCTCGCCCCGCAAGCCGCGACCCGCGCCGGCGATCCGGCGTTTGACTACGCGCTCGGCATCGCCGCGCTCGACAGCGGGCGCTTCGGCGAGGCGATCATCGCGCTGCAGCGGGTGCTCGCGATGCAGCCCGACAACGCCGAGGCCCGCGCCGAGCTGGCCCGCGCCTATGCCCTGGCCGGCGACATCGACACCGCGCGCGAGCAGTTTGCCACCGTGGTCGACGATCCCAGCCTGCCCGATCCCGTGCGCCAGCGCTTCACCGGGTTCGTGCGCCAGTTCGATCAGCAGATCGCCGGTGGGGGAAGCGACGTCTCGGGCTTCGTCGACGGGCGCTTCGGCTACGACAGCAATATCAACGCGGCCACCGATCTCACCACGGTGACGATCCCGCTGTTCTCGTTCCTCGGCCCAGGCGCGCTCGGCCCCGGGGCGCGCGAGACCGACGACGAGTTTTACGAGATCGCCGGCGGCGTCTCGGGCGTGACCGCGGTCGGGCGGCAGGACCGGCTGTTCGGCTCGCTGCTCGGCAACTGGCGCGACAACATCGACACCGGGCCGTTCGACACCGGCAGCCTGACCGCGACCGGCGGTTATGCGCACACCTTCGCCAACCGCGACGTGATCTCGCTGTCGGCCCAGGCGCAGCAGTTCTGGCTCGGCAGCGATCCGTACCGCACCTCGTTCGGCGCGATCGCGCAGTACACGCGGCTGCTCAGCGGCGGGCGCGCGCTGACGTTCTCCGGGCAATACAACCGCTTCGACTACGACGGCCAGCCGCTGCTCGACGCCGACCGCTTCGCGCTCGCAGTCGGCTACGTCACCCGAGTGATGTCGGCCAGCCTGAGCGGCGGGCGCGAGGAGACCCTCGAGGCGGCGGGCGATGCCTATTCGAACAGCTTCGTGACTGCGAGCGCGGGTGCCGAGTTCCCGCTGTCAGAGCGCTTTGCGCTGGTCGGTGGGGCGGCGTTCGACATCCGCCGCTACGACGCGCCCGACGCGCTGTTCCTGACCGAGCGCAACGACGAGCGGCTCGATGTCCAGGCCGGGCTCAAGATCCAGCTGGTCGGCAGCCTCTTCGTCCAGCCGCGGGTCAGCTACACCCGCAACTGGAGCAACATCCCCCTTTACGACTACGATCGCTGGACCGCCTCCGCGGGCCTGCGCTTCGAGTTCTGACGCCTTTGCGCATGCCCGGGAGAATCCCCATGAACCGCACCAATTTCCGCCGCTCCTCCGCCCGCCGTTCGCTGCAGGCGCTGCTGCTGTCCGCCTCCGCGATCGCCCTGGTCTCGCCCGCGATGGCGGCCGAAGTCGTCTTCGCGAGCGACAGCGGATACGAGATCGAGCCGGGGCGTCGCGTCAGTCAGACCAGTGGGGTGACGCAGGTCCAGCTCGATTCGGGCGCAGTGCTGTCGTTCGTCGATGCGGCCGATTACCGGCTCAACGCCGACGGGTCGGTCGATCTTTATGCCGGCAGCGTGACCGTGGCAGGCGCCGCTGGCGCGGTCACCGTGATTCGCATGCCCGAGGGGGTCGAGGGCCGCGTCGGCGGCGGCTCGGCGGCGAGCTTCAGCGTGAGCGAGGAAGGCACCTCGCGGGGCCACACGCTGACCGGCGAGGTCACGATCGTGCGCGCGGGCAACACGCGCACGTTCGAGGTCGGCGAAATGTGGGCGAGCAACGACGACGGCCTGCGGCAGGTCGTCTCGAACGGCGTGCAGCAAGCTCCCGGAACCGAGGGAGCGGACGAGCCGCAGGTCGCCGCGATGGAGCAGGGCGGGCCGGTGGCCGCGGCCGCGAACGGCATTCCGGTCTCGCTGCCCGATGCGCTGGCCTTCGCCGGCGCCTCGAGCGACATCGTGCTCGCCGCGCGCAACGTCCAGTCGGCGGTCGAGAATCCGGCGATCGACGCGTTCCCGACCGGCGACCTCGCGTTGCTGGTGAGCTATGCAGCGCAACTCGAGTCGCCCTACGGCGGGCAGGCTTTCCCGAGCGCGCGAGCCGACATCATCCGCGCCTACCTCGGCCACTTGGCCAATGGCGGCACCGGGGCGAACTTCCTGAGCGCCTACGCCACGTTCCTGACCCAGTATCTCGACCTGATCCGCGCCGGCGCGCTGCCAACCTCGTTCCCCGGTGCGAGCCAGGCCGACATCAACGCGTTCATCGCGTTTACCGGCCGCACAAGCGGGTTCGGCGCGCTGTCCGCGCAGAACCGCGCGCTGGTCGAGGCCTATCTCCAGTTCCTGTCCTCGGGCGGCAACCCCGACCTGTTCACGCGTTCGTACACCGACCTCGTCGGGGCGTACTTCGCGTACTTGCGCACCGGCGGCGATCCGGTGGCCTTCCAGGGTGCGAGCCAGCAGACGCTCGCGGCCTATATCGGCTTCCTGTCGCAAAGCGGGCTCGCCGGGCGGCTCTCGACCGCCGACCGCGCGCTGCTCGAGGCTTATCTGGCCAACGGCGGGCTCGCCTTCACCAGCCAGTACCGCACGGCGCTCGACGCCTATTTCGCCTATCTCCAGGCGGGCAACCTGCCGAGCGGCTACACCGGCCTCAACGCGGCGACCGTTCGCAGCTACCTCGAGGCCCTCCAGCGGACCGGCCTGTTCGATCAGGTGCTCGGCACGCAGGCGCAGTTCTACACTGCGTTCCTCGCGCACCTGCAGGGCGGCGGCGCGCCCGACGCCTTTGTCGGGCTCAACGCCAACATCTTCTCCGGCTACGGCACGCAGTTGGCCGCCTACTACGAGTTCCTGCTCCAGGGAGGGCAACCGACCGGCTACACCGCGCTGACCCAGCAGCAGATCGCCGCGTATCTCTCGGCGCTGCAGGCGGCGGGTGCGAGCGGGGTGTTCCTAGACGATCTGGCCGAATTCTATTCCGGCTACCTCGCCTACCTGTCCGGCGGCGGGAATCCCGATCTCTACACCGGGCTGCCCTCGCTCAACCTGCCGGGCTTCGCCGACGCGCTCAACGCCTATGCCGCGTTCCTTGCCGGCGGCGGCCTGCCGTCGGGCTATGCCGCGGTCGACCGTGCGACGCTGGCGCAGTACCTCGACGCGCTGGCGCGCTCGGGCCAGCTGGCGGGCCTGCTCGGGGACAACGCCGACCTGATCCAGGCCTACTTCGCCTATCTCGCGAACGGCGGCGCGACCGACCGCTACGCCGGGCTGCCGGTTTACACGAACTACGTCGGCGCCCTGCAGGCCTACTATGCCTTTCTCGATGCGGGCGGCCTCCCCAGCGCCTACACCGCGCTGACTCCGGCGCAGATCCAGGGGTATCTCGCGGCGCTGGCGTCCGCCGGCGGGATCAGCGCCCAGCTCGGCAGCCTCGCGAACTTCTTCACCGGCTACTACGCGTTCATCGCCGGTGGCGGGAATCCGGCCAACTTCGCCGGCTTGCCGCTCTATGCCGACTACACCGCGGCGCTGCAGGCCTATTACGCCTTCCTCCAGGGAGGCGGGCTCCCGGCCGACTACACCGCGCTCACCCCGGCGCAGATCCAGGCTTATCTCGCCGCGCTGTCGGCGGCGGGCGGCCTGTCCACCCAGCTTGGCAATCTCTCGAGCTTCTATGCGAGCTACTACGCTTTCATCGCCGGCGGCGGTAACCCTGCCAACTTCGCCGGGCTGCCGGTCTATGCCAACTGGCTCGCCGCGCTCGAGGCATACTACGCCTACCTCGGCGGCGGCGGACTGCCTTCGGGCTACACGCTGCTGACCCAGGCGCAGATCCGCGCCTATATCGAGGCGCTCAACGGCGCGGGCGTGCTGGCGAGCGAGCTCACCATCGAGGCGCGCGACTTCATCCTCGCCTATCTCGCGTTCGTGCAGACCGGCGCCGATCCCGACGACTTCGACGACCTCCCGGTCAACAACCAGCCGACGCTGCTTGCCGGCGCGAACGTGTGGATCTTCAGCAATGAGGGCGGCCGCGTCGGCACGGCAACTATGGCTGACGTCGCCGACGACGGCCAGATCCGCAGCGTCAGCTATGCGGCCAGCGCAGGTAGCGCGGTGACTTTCGATTACACCGGGGCAGGCAACGCCCTGAAGGAGCACGGCCGGGTCGGCGACGCAGTTGCCTGGACGCGCTACGAACGCGGGGCGACCGGCGGCGTCGCCAACCAGAACGTGCACCTGCTGCTCGGCACACCGGCCATCAATCTCCCGGCCAGCGGCACCGTCGATTACAAGCTCGTCGGCGGTACCGCCCCGACCAATGCCATGGCCCCGGCAGGCGAGATCGGCTCGTTCACCGGCGATCTCGCGGTGGCCTTCGGAACCACGCCGCGAGTGGGCGTGAACTTCGACGTGCACGTCGGCACTCGCGGCTGGCACGCGCAGACTCCCGGAGGCGCGGCCGGCGCGGCGAGCGGCGGCCTGACCGTCGGCGGCGACATGCGCTTCCAGTCCCAGGATCTCGGCAGGAGCGGCATCGCCGGCAACGCCTGCTCGGGCTACTGCATCGTGCAGGTGTTCGGCGGGCTGTTCGGCAACGGCGCCGCAAGCGCCGGCTTCGAATACCACATCGACGACCAGAGCAGCGGTGGCCGCTCCTACATCAACGGCACCGCTGTCTTCGGCACCACCGGAACCGAGCTGGCGCGGATCGGCACGATGCCTTCGGTCGGGGGCGGCGCGTACGACGGGCCGTTCGACACCGAAACGGCGCGGATCGACATCAACTTCCCGGTCGGCGATGGCTTCGGGGTCGAGAAATATTTCGACACTGCCGATTTCACCCTCGATGCGGATGGCGCGCTGACCCGCTACGTGCGCACTTCACCGGACCTCACTCGCACGCTCGGCACGGCCAGCGCGGTGGACGCCTTCACGAGCGAGGACTTCGCTATCGGCCGGTGGACCAACGGCCTGACGACCGGCAGCCCCCAGTTCGCGCTCAATGCCAATCAAGGGGCGCACTACCTGCTGATGCGGCCGGTCGCGGCGGGTTTCGTCCTGCCGACGAGCGGACGGATCGACTACTACCTGGTCTCGGCCACCAGTCCGACGATCGCCGACGGCTCGATGGCGCCGGGCACCTTCGACGGCGGCCTCGCGCTGCTGTTCGGCGGCGACCTTCGCATCGCGATCGAAGGCGAGATCACGATGCCGACCGCGAGCGGCAACTTCGTCCATACCTTCAGCTCCAACGGCGGACTCGCCAATGCGGACGACAGCTTCACCTTCCTGCAGTCCGGCGGGACACCGGGCGCGTTCGCCTTCACGCTCGACGACGGCAGCGTCTCGGCATCGGGCGGGTTCGCGGGCGGCGGCACCGACGGGTTCGGCCTGATCTACAGCGTCGATCTCCCCGACCGCGCCAGCATCGGCGGCGCCGCGGTGTTCGAGGCGGGCGCCCCGCGCACGGGTGGCACCGGGGGGACGCCGGGCGGGCTCACCGGCTACAGCGGCGGCTTCGACGCCACCCAGCCGATCTTCCATTGGAACCTCGCCGGCCGGCAGGGCATCATTGACATGGTCGGCGGCGAAACCGGCCGCGCCTCGGCCTATACGCTGGCATCCGACGGAACCCTCTCGGCCTTCACGGGGCAGGGCGGCGGGCGCACCCGCGGCATCGGCACCGCCGTCAGCAGCGAGAAGCTCGGCAACGCCGACGCGCTGATCCAGCGCTGGCACAGCGGCACCACCACCGGGTTCGAAGGCACGACGCTCAGCGCAAACCAGGGCGCGCACACGCTGCTGCTTCGTCCGGGAACGGTCACGCTGCCGGCGAGCGGCCGCATCGACTACGATCTGCTCGCCGCGACCAAGCCGACGATCGCCAACGGATCGATCGCGCCCGGCACGTTCGCTGCCGATCTCGCGATCCTGTTCGGCGCGGCGCCGAAAGTCGCGATGGAAGGCTCGATCACGATGCCCGCGACCGGCGGCGACTACGTCTACAGCTTCGCGACGGCGGGCGGGATGGCCAATGCAGCGGCCTCGGTGACCGATCTCGGCGCGAGCAGCGGCTTCTTCGCCTTCAACGTTCCCGCGACCGACAACGCGACGACGAACGCCTGCGCGGCCGGTAACACAAACTGCGTGCTGATGGTCAACGGCGCCTTCGCGGCCGGCGGCACCGACACCCTGGGCATCACCTACCAGGCGGTTCGGCCCCATCCGTCGCCGTTCGTCAGCGGCGCGCCGACCTTCATCGGCG
>DATDLP010000133.1:0-3021 GCA_036519255.1 Croceibacterium sp. | reverse complement strand
GAGCCGCAGCCGCGCGGCGACCTGATCGACCGCGCGCGGGTCGGCCGGGAGCAGCGCGGTGAGCCGGCGCAGCGCGTCGGGCGGCGTGCCCTGCCGCGCTTCCTCGCGCATCAGGTGTCCGAGCGCTGCGACACCTGCCGGGCCGGCTTCGGGCAGAACCACGGGCAGCACGCCGCGCGCTTCCATCCGTTCCACCGTGGCCGACGGATCGGGCAGCGACAGCAGGTTGAGCAGTTCCATCGCCACCCGCTCGCGGCTCAGCCCCTTGAGCGTCGGCGCGAGTTCGGCGCAGGCCTCCTCGGCCTCGGGATCGAGCGCGCTGCCGAAGCGCGCCTGGAAGCGGTAGTAGCGCAGGATTCGCAAGTGATCCTCGCGGATCCGCTGGCGCGCGTCGCCGATGAAGCGCACCCGCCGCGCGTCGAGATCGGCGAGGCCGCCGAACCAGTCGAACACCTCGAGCGTGCGCGGATCGGCGTAGAGCGCGTTGATCGTGAAGTCGCGCCGCGCAGCGTCCTCGCGCCAGTCGGTGGCGTAGGCCACGGTGGCGCGGCGGCCGTCGGTGCTCACGTCGCGCCGCAGCGTGGTGATCTCGACCGTGCCGCCCGCCAGGAGCGCGGTCACCGTGCCGTGGTCGATGCCCGTGGGAATCACCTTGATCCCTGCTCGACCGAGCAGGTCGACGACCGCTTCCGGGCGATGCAGCGTGGCCGCGTCGACGTCGTTGACCGGGTGGTCCAGCAGCGTGTCGCGCACCGCGCCCCCGACCCAGCGAACCGCGTGCGGCCCGAGCACGTCGGCCAGCAGGCGCAAGTCTTCGCGCTCGGTCCAGTCCGCCGCGGGCAGCGTGCTCATGCGTCGTGCCATGCGAGACGGCGGGCCAGGTTGGCAATGATGGCCGCGGTTATTCCCCAGATACGGTGCCCTTGCCATTCGATCTCGATGTAAGGGCGGATCTTGCCGAACCACTCGCGCTCCTTGTGCGCGTGGTTGGCCGGATCGAGCACGAAGGCGAGCGGCGCCTCGAACCACGCGGCGACCTCGAGCGGGTTGGGCACCACCGGCAAGTCGGGCGGAACCAGCGCGAGCACCGGCGTCACGTCGTAGCCGGTGCCGGTGATGAAGCGGTCGCTCGCACCGATCACGCGCACATCCGCGGGGTCGATCGCCAGTTCCTCGTGCGCTTCGCGCAGCGCCGCCTCGACAGCGTTCTCGCCCGGGTCGAGCTTGCCGCCGGGAAACGCGACCTGGCCCGGATGCGCGCGCATCGAGTCCGGGCGGTGGATCAGGATCACCCCGGGCTCGGGCCGGTCGGTCACCGCGATCAGCACCGCGGCAGGGCGGATCTCGGGCGGGGCGAACTGGCCCTGGTTGAGCAGCCCCGCCAGCTCGACCCCGTGGCCTTCGTCGAACAGGCGCTGGAGCCGGTCGAACAGCGCGCTCATGCGGGCGCCAGCGCGAATACCGCGCCTTGGCTCTCGACCGCCGAGCCGTCACCGGTCGCCAGCGCATGCTCGGCAAGCTGCAGCCAGGTCGAGCGGTCGAGCCGCGCCTCGCAGCCGTGGCGCACGGCGAGGTAGATCGCCGGCGTTTCGGGATCGCCCGCCGCGCGCAGCGGATGCCCGGGGCCGGCCAGTACCAGCTCGTCGGTGTTGAGCCGGAAGGCGAGCGCGCGCCCAGACGGTCCTGGGCGTTCCTGCATGTCGACCGCGACGAACGCCGCATCCTCGACCGCGATGGCCTGCCGGCACTCGGGCGTGATCAGCCAGTGCAGCCCCTCGGCATCGCGCGTCAGCAGAGAGGCGAAGGCGCGCACCATTGCCGGTCGGGCGATCGGCCGGCCTTCGTGGAACCAGGTCCCGTCGGCGGCGATGCGCATGCGGCTGTCGGTGGTTTCGCCGGGATTCCAGCGCTCAAGCGGCGGAAGCTTACGGTCGGCGACAGCCTGCGCGATGTCGAGCAGCGACATCGTGCGCAAGTCGGGAGGCGCTTCGTAAGGCATCGACCGGCGATGGCAGATGGCCGGACGACTAACAATCCTTCGCGGCGCGCGAGCCGGGTGCGAAGGTCAGCCGCGGTCCGATGCCACGACGCAGTCGGGCGTCACGTCGACCGCGTCGTCGGCTTCCGCCTCGGGCGTGTCCGATCCGCCGGCATAGCCGCTCATCGCGCAGAGTTCGTCCTCCATGACCTCTTCGGAGCGGTCGAACGCCTGCCCGATCGAGAAGACGAGCACTGCCGGAAGCGAGATCGTCAGCAAGGTCAGCACTGCCTGGGCGCCGACCTCCTGCCAGTGGCGGTAGAAGCCTCGCTGGGTCGCCACGTCGACTGCGGTGAAGAGCGCACCGGCCACCGCGAGATAGCCGGCGAGCGTCAGGTACGAGGTGCTGTTCCAGCCTAGATGCAACGGAAAGAGAAAGGCCGCGCAGAGGTAGACCGGCAGGCCCAGGCACAAGGCCGGTTCGCTCAAGATACGTCGTTGCATCACCGTGCTCCCCTTTACGGCGGGGGGAGCATCATATCGCCAGAGCCGGCTTAGTCCAGCCAGGGGCCGAGCATGCCGTCCTGCGGCAGCAACGCCGGGATCGCGCCGCGCACCAGCAGCCGCGCCGGATCCCACACGCCGGGGCAGGTCCAGCCGCGCGGGGCTTCGACGAAGCCGAAACGGCCGTAGTACGGCGCGTCGCCGATCAGAACTTGCGGCAGCGGCGCGGCCGGATCGATCGCCGCGGCCTGCGCCGCCATCAGCGCGCGGCCGAAGCCTTGGCCCTGCCGCTCGGGCAGGATCGCCACCGGGCCGACCATGATCAGCGGGTGCGCGCGGCCGGCGCGCGTGTTCAACGCTACCGGCCAGGCCTGGATCGTGCCGACGAGCCGTTCGTCCGCGTCGAGCGCGGCGAAGCTCAGCGCGGGGAGCCAGTCGGTGCCCTGGGGGATCGGGTAAGCGGGGCGCGTGTGCCGGCCCGGGCCGAACGCCGCGTCGAGCACGTGCTCGACCAGCGCAGGATCGACCTGGTCGAGCGG
>DATDLP010000132.1:0-6141 GCA_036519255.1 Croceibacterium sp. | reverse complement strand
CAAGCTCGACGCGTTCCTCGCCGAACCCTCGCCCACCGCGCGCACCGCGATCGAGCGCAACGGCCCGGCGATCGACCGCCTCGCCCGCCTGCCCTCGATCCGCTTCGAAGCCGCACCCGCCGGCGCGGCGATGCAGATCACCGCCGGGTCCGACCTCGTCGTCATCCCGCTCGAAGGCGTGATCGACATCGCCGCCGAGAAGGCCCGCCTCGCCAAGGCCCTCGAAGCGTCGCTCAAGGAGGCGAAGTCGCTCAAGGGGCGCCTCGACAACCCCGCGTTCGTCGAGAAGGCCAAGCCCGAAGCGGTCGACAAGGCCCGCGCCGACCACGCCCACCACGCCGCCGAAGCCGAACGGCTCGAAGCGGCGCTGGCGCGGCTGGGCTGACCCCTTCCCCCTTGATGGGGGAAGGATACGGAGACTTGGCCCCGAAGGGGCTTAGTCGGAGTTGGATGGGGGTGATCGCGCCGCCAGCGCTGCTGTCAGAATCTGCGCGCAACCCTCCGCATTGCCCAGCACGTCGTTGTTCCAGAAGCGCAAAACCCGATATCCTTCAGCCACGATCATTGCGGTCCGCGCCGCATCGGCCTCTTCGGAGTGCTGCCCGCCATCGACCTCGATCACGAGCTTCGTCCGATGGCTGGCAAAGTCGACGATGAAGTGGCGGATCGGAACTTGCCTGCGCCAGCGGGCTTCCGGCGCTGCGGTGCGCAGCAAGCGCCACATCGCGCGTTCCGCGTCGGTCATCTCGCGGCGGAGCCGGCGGGCGCGAAGGACGTTCTGCGGTGGCGCGTGCTTCTTCACCGGCTCGGGTTAATCGAGAGGGCCGTCGTTCTCCAAGCTGGACTGGCTCCATTCCGGAGGAAGTAGCGCGGTAGGCCCTTCCCCCTTGATGGGGGAAGGATAGCGCAGCTTACCGCCGAAGGCGGTTAGCGTAGCTTGGATGGGGGTGCGTGCGCAGGCGGGCGGCACCCCTGACGGCGAAATCACCCCCATCCAACTCCGACTAAGCCACTACGTGGCCAAGTCTCCGTATCCTTCCCCCATCAAGGGGGAAGAGGCCGCATCAAAAATCACTTTCCTACACCCCCCGGCTTGTGGCTTATCCTGTCCGATGAAACCGACTCACCACCATCACGCGATGCCCGCCCGCGGTCGAGTGATGGCCGCGAGCGTTTTCGCTCTCGATTCCCGCCAAGTGTCACCCTCGATCTCGAGCCGAAAAACGCCCAATTTTCGTCGGTTACGATGCCGCCGGCTGGGTGACACGGTGTCGCGTTTTTCACCCCATATCGCCCCGCCACCCATGGCCACTGCGAACATTGGGACCATTCGGTGCCGCTAGTCCTCGCCACCACCACCCCCGGCGAGCCCGAGATCTTCGCCTCGCTGCAGGGCGAAGGCCCCTCGCAGGGCAAGCCGTGCGCGTTCGTGCGCCTGTCGCGCTGCAACCTCGCCTGCCGCTGGTGCGACACCGCCTACACCTGGCGCTTCGAGGGCGACGCGCGCCCGCACCGCGACGGCGTGACGTACCAGCGCGCCGCCAACCAGGTCACGCTCGAGGAGGAGGACGCCGCCGCGCGCATCGCCGCGCTCGGCAAGCCGCGGCTGGTGGTCACCGGCGGCGAGCCGCTGCTGCAGGCGCATGCGCTCGCACGCATGCTCGCGCTGCTGCCCGGCACCGCGATCGAGATCGAGACGAACGGCACCGTGCCCCCGCCCCCCGCGCTCGACGCGCTGGTGCACCAGTACACGGTCAGCCCCAAGCTCGCGCATTCGGGCAACCCGGCCGAGCTCGCGCTGGTCGCCGAGCGCCTCGCGCACTGGGCCGCCAAGCCGCGCGCGGTGTTCAAGTTCGTCGTCGCGCAGCCGGCCGACGTTGAGGAAGTCCTGAATATCGCGACCCGGTTCGGCATCTCGCGCGAGCGCGTCTGGCTGATGGCCGAGGGCACCGACCGCGCGACGCTCGCCGCCCGCGAAGGCTGGCTTGCACAGCTTTGCCTCGAACACAATTTGACTTTGTCCAAGCGGTTGCACATCGAGCTCTACGGGGACACGCGGGGAACCTGATGAGCTCGAAGCCACCTGTCCAGAGACCTGCCATGCGCGGCGATCTGACCGAAGGCCCGGTGTTCCGGACGCTGATGCTGTTCAGCATCCCGATGCTGCTGAGCAACATCCTGCAGTCGCTCTCGGGCACGATCAACTCGATCTGGGTCGGCCGCATGCTCGGCGAGGACGCGCTCGCGGCGACCGCCAACGCCAACATCATCATGTTCCTCGTCGCCGGCGCCGCTTTCGGCTTCGGCATGGCCGCCACGGTCCAGATCGGCCAGCGCTACGGCGCGCGCGACATCGAGGGCGCGCGCAAGACTTTCGGCACCGCGGTCGGCTTTTCCTCGGCGCTCATGCTCGGCATCGCCGCGCTCGGCTGGCTCGGCGCGCCCGCGCTGCTCACCGCGCTCGAGACGCCGGGCCACGCCTACGAGCTGGCGCTGACCTACATCCGTCTGATGTTCGTCTCGATGCCGTTCATGATGGTCTCGGTGATCCTGACCATGGGCTTGCGCGGCACCGGCGACGCGCGCACCCCGCTGATCTTCATGCTGGTGACGGTGGTGATCGACGCGGGGCTCAACCCGGTGCTGATCGCCGGCTACGGCCCGTTCCCCGCGATGGGCATCGCCGGCTCGGCCACCTCGACGATCATCGCCAGCCTGGTGTCGTTCGTCGGCATGCTAGTCTACGTCTACGCCAGGGACCTGCCGCTGCGGCTGCGCGGGCCCGAGCTCGCCTACCTGCGGCCGCGCGGCGAGGAGCTGCACTTCATCGTCACCAAAGGCATCCCGATGGGCGCCCAGATGCTGGTGATGAGCGCCGCGGGCATCATCGTCGTCGGGCTCGTCAACCGCGAGGGCCTGCTGATGACCGCGGCTTATGCCGCGGCGATGCAGCTGTTCACTTACGTGCAGATGCCGGCGATGGCGATCGGCGGCTCGGTCAGCGCGATGGCCGCGCAGTTCATCGGCGCGAGGAAGTGGGACCGGCTCGATCACATCACGCGCGCGGGCGTGCTGATCAACTTCGTCATGACCGGCCTGCTGTCGGTGCTGCTGCTGGCGTTCGACCGTCCGCTGCTGGTGCTGTTCCTCGGGCCCGAGAGTGATGCGGTGCCGCTCGCCGCGCACATCCAGCTGCTCGCGGTGTGGAGCTTCATCCTGTTCGGGGTGACGATGGTCTACTCGGCCACGATGCGCGCGGGCGGCGCGGTGTGGACGCCGCTGCTGATCATCGCCGTCGCGCTCTATCCGGTGCGGCTCGGGTTCTACTGGCTGACTTACGACTGGCTCGGCGCGGATGCGATCTGGCTCTCGTTCACCGTCGGCTCGATCGCCGCGCTCGCGCTCGGCTGGTGGTTCTACCGCTACTCGAACTGGCGCAAGCACGCGGAGGCCGAAAGCCCCGAGGAAGCGCAGGAGCAGATCCAGGCCGACGGCGAGCCGGCCGGCCGGATGATGCCCGACGTTTAGCGACCGATAGCCCTCTCCCCTGAAGGGGAGAGGGAGGTGCTACTTCCCCTGCGCGCGCCAGCGCTGCACGGTGCGCAGCACGCGCTCCTCCTCGCCGCCGCTCTCGCGCCAGAGGTCGGTGAAGCTCGGGTCTTCCGACGCCGGGCGCTTCGATTCCTCGAGGTTGTCGAACGCCACGCGGATCGGGATCGCCACGCCCTCGCCGCAGATGATGCACTCGCGGTTGCGCAGCGCCGGGATCGAGTCGAGGAAGCCCCGCGCGCCTTCGGGCATCGCGGCCTTGACGAAGGCCTGGTCGCGGTCGTTGTTGAGCCGCATCGAAATGATCGTGCCGCACTGCGACAGCACGCCTTCGGCGAGGTCCGATGGGCGCTGGGTAATCAGGCCGAGGCTGATGCCGTACTTGCGGCCTTCCTTGGCGATGCGGCTGAGGATGCGGCCGACCGACGAGCCGTCGGCATTCTTCTCGTTGGGCACGTAGCGGTGCGCTTCCTCGCACACCAGCAGGATCGGCCGGGTCTTTTCCTCGCGCGCCCAGATGGCGAAGTCGAACACCATGCGGCTGAGCACCGCGACCACGGTCGAGGTGATGTCCGACGGCACGCCCGAGACGTCGATGATCGAGATCGGCTTGCCGTTGCTCGGCATGCGGAAGATGCGGCCGATGAAGTCGGCCATCGTGTCGCCGACCAGCAGGCCCGAGAACATGAACTGGTAGCGCGGATCGCTCTTGATCTCGTCGATCTTGGTCTTGAGCCGCATGTACGGCGCGCTCGAGGTCGCCTTGTCGAGCTTGCCCGCATCATCCTGGATCAGGTTGGTCAGGTCGCTCAGCAGGTACGGGATCGGCGAATCCACGGTGATCTTGCCGAGCGCCTCGGCCAGCCGGTTCTTGCTGCGCGCCTTGAGCAGGCACTTGGCGAGGATGTCGGCATCCTCCTGCTTGTCGTTGCCGGTGCTGGTGATGAAGACCTCGCAGTGCTCCTCGAAGTTCATCAGCCAGTACGGCATGCTCAGGTTGCCGACGTCGAAGATCGTGCCGGTGGTCTTGAACGCCGCCGAGTATTCGCCGTGCGGGTCGATCATCACGATGTGGCCATTCGGCGCCGCTTCGCAGATCCGGTGCAGGATCAGCGCGGCGCTGGTCGACTTGCCCGTGCCGGTCGAGCCGAGCAGCGCGAAGTGCTTGCCGAGCATCGCGTCGACGTACACGCCGGCACGGATGTCGGAGGTTGGATAGACGGTGCCGATCTGCACCGCGCTGCGTCCGTCGGAGGCGTAGATCTGCCGCAAGTCGTCGGTCGTCGCCGGATAGCACAGCGCGCCGGGGACCGGATAGCGCGTGACGCCGCGGCGGAAGGCGTGAATCTTGCCGGTCAGCTTCTCTTCCTTGCCCTCGCCCATGAAGTCGATGTTGGCAAGGATGCCCGCGTCGGCCCCGCGCCGGTCCTGCCGCTGGTTGCGCACGCTGGCGAGCAGCCAGCCGTCGGGGGTCTTGATCTTGACCTGGCTGCCGACCTGGCCCGCGAGCGCGATCGACGGGTCGGCGTCCACCATGCACTCGTTGAGCCGCTGCAGGTCGAGCGCGATCTGCGAGCCCGAGCCGGCGATCTCTAGCACCACGCCGATCGGCTGGCTGGCGTTGTCGAAGCTCGACGGCTTCGCCGGCGCGCGGCCAACCGCGACCGCGCCCGGCTCGTCGGCAGGGTTGAAGGTCTGGAACTGCTTCGGCATTTCGGTCATGCGGCATCGCCCCGGTGTTCTGGTTTCCCGGCACGCCTATCGGAAACGGGGTTAAGATCGCGTCAAAAGGGCGGCGCAAACAAGCTCATACCAGCGCGAACACGCGCCCCGCGAGCCAGCCCATCAGGAGCGACAGCACGACCGCGAACAGCCCGTAGAGCACCGACGATTCCTCGGCCTGCTCGGCGACGAAGCGCTCGAAGCCGAGCTTCCTGACCTCGACCTCCGCCACTGCCGAAGCGATCACCCGGCCGCGGGTGATCGCGAAGGTCTCGGCGGTGTAGCGGCCGGTGACCACGTTCGAGGGCACCGCCATGCGCGCCTGGTAGAGCACGCCGTTGTTGATCGTCACCCCGTTGGGCTCCTCGCGATAGAGCCCTTCGCGCCGCCGCAGGTCGACCAGGCCGCTGGTGAAGCGCTCCTGCTCGGCGGGGTCGATCGCGCCGGCGGGCGAGAGCTGCAGGAACCCGAGCCCGAGCTCGTAGATCGCCGCCGTGCGCTCGTCGACGATCTCGGCGATCGGCCGCGAGCTGGCGACGGCGAAGAACGACGGCGCCGAGCGGAACGCGGTGCTGTGCGCGTTGATCCACATGCCGAGCGTCTTTTCCTTCTCGCGCAGCAGGATCGGCTCGGTCGGCCCCTTGAGCACCACCACGATGTCGTACGGCTGGCGCGCGCGCCTGCCGTCGGGGTCGAGGATCGCGCCGTAGAGCAGCAGTTCGGTGCCGGTGAAGCCCTGGCGCACCTGGATCTCGTGCTGCGAGACCTCGGGCACGAGGATCGGGTCGCGCTGCGCGGTGAGCGCGAAGAACGCGGCCAGCGCCAGCAGGACCCGGCTCACCTGCGCACTCATAGTGGCACCACGGTATA
>DATDLP010000131.1:0-3101 GCA_036519255.1 Croceibacterium sp. | reverse complement strand
GGGTCGGGGAGAGGGGCCTGGCCGGACGTCGCGCGACTCCCCTCTCCCAACCCTCTCCCCTGAAGGGGAGAGGGCTCAAGGTCGAGCTCGCCGTCGATCAGTGCGCCTGCAATTCCTCGTCGAGAAACTCTGCCACGTCGTCGAGTGCGACCTGCTTGTCGAGGAACGCCTCGCCGATGCCGCGCAGCAGCACGAAGGGGAGGGTGCCGGCGTCCATCTTCTTGTCGTGCAGCATATGCGCGACGAGTTGGCGGCCGTCGGCGTTGAGGCCGAGCGCGGCGACTTCGCTCGGCAGCCCGGCGGCGTCGACCGCGGCGGTGACGCTGGCGGCGTCGTCATCGCTGACGTACCCCTTGCGCGCCGAGTAGCGCGCCGCGAGGACCATCCCGAGCGCGACGCCCTCGCCGTGCAGCAGCCGCTCGGAGAAGCCGGTCTGCGCCTCGAGCGCGTGGCCGAAGGTGTGGCCGAGGTTGAGCAGCGCGCGCGTGCCGGTGGTCTCTCGCTCGTCCTCGGCGACGATGCGGGCCTTGGCCTTGATGCTTTCGGTGACCGCGTACTCCTGCGCCGCGCGGTCGCCGGCGACGACTTCCGGCCCGTGCGCCTCGCACCAGTCGAAGAACGCCCGGTCGCCGAGGATGCCGTACTTGATCACTTCGGCGTAGCCCGCGCCCATCTCGCGGGCGGGGAGGGTGGCCAGCGCATCGAGGTCGGCCAGCACCAGGCTCGGCTGGTGGAACGCGCCAACGAGGTTCTTGCCCGCGGCGCTGTTGATCGCGGTCTTGCCGCCGACGCTCGAATCGACTTGCGCCAGCAGCGTGGTCGGCAACTGGACGAAGCCGCAGCCGCGCTTGAGCACCGCGGCGGCGAACCCGGTCAGGTCGCCGATCACCCCGCCGCCGAGCGCGAGCACGTGGTCGCCGCGCTCGACCTCCTCGGCCAGCAGCCAGTCGGTCACGCGCTCGAGCCCGGTCCAGCTTTTCGCGCCTTCGCCCGGATCGAGGACCAGCCAGCGTGGCTCGAAGCCGGCGGCGACGAGCGCGGCTTCGACCGCGCCCTTCCAGTGTGCGGCGACGTTGGCGTCGGTCACGAGGGGCACGCGCTGCTTGCGCAACAGCTTGCCGCACTGGTTCGCCACATCGGCCAGCAGGCCGCCGCCGACGCGCACCTCATACGAGCGGCCGGCCAATTCGACGGGAATCACAGCCATGTATCAAGCGCCTTCAGGATTCGGTTGACCGCCTCGCCGTGCGGCCCGGTATCGCTCATCACCTTGATCGGCGCCTCGGAATAGGCGCTCTCGCGTTCGGCCTTGAGCCGGGCGACGATCTCGGCGGGGTCGCCGCCGCGCAGCAGCGGGCGGGTGTCCTTGCGGGTGACGCGGTCGACCAGCGTCGCGACGTCGCTGTCGAGCCAGATCGCGATGCCTTTGGCGAGGATCATCTCACGGGTGTCGGGCTGGACGAACGCGCCGCCGCCGGTGGCGAGCACGCCGGGGCCGCTTTCGAGCAGGCGCGCGATCACGCGCCGCTCGCCATCGCGGAAGTGCGCCTCGCCGAAACGCTCGAAGATTTCCGAGATGCTCATCTGCGCGGCGTGCTCGATCTCCTCGTCGGCGTCGCGGAACGCCAGGTCGAGCAACTGGGCCAGCTTGCGGCCGATGGTCGACTTGCCGACCCCCATCATTCCGACCAGCACCAGCGGGCGGTCGAGGCGCGCGGCAAGGCGCTTGATCTCGGCACCGGTGAGGCTGCGGGTTTCGATGGTCATTGCCGCACGCGCTATAGATGGGCTAACCGGCCTTGCAAGTTGGGCGGGCAAGTTTGCGTGAAGGGTTCATTCGTTGGCGATGCGCCGCAAGAACATCTGGCTGGGATTGCTGATTCTGCTCGTGCTGTTCCTCCTCCTCACCTGGTACGACGGTGGGCGCGAGCCCCAGCGGCTGATCGAGCAGCCGGCCGAGCTGCCGCAGGGCTACTCGGAGCTCGGCCGATGAGGCGCGCGATCCTGCTCGCCGGCGCCGCGCTGGCGCTGAGCTCGACGCTGGCGCTGGCCGCGCCCGAATCGCTGCTGCCCGGGCAATACGACGACCCCGCGCCGGCTCCGGCGCCCGCGCCACGGGCCACCCAGGCGCCGTCGCCCAACGCGGCTCCTGCGCCGGCGGTGGGGTCGGTCCCGGTGATCCAGCCGCTACCCGGGGTCGATTCCGGCGTTGCGGCGCCGGTCGGCCCGGTGACCTTGCCCGGGAACCTGCCGAGCCTGGCCGAGCTCGAGGCGATGGATCCCGACGAGATCGACGAGTTGCTCGGTCTCAAGCCCAAGTTCGACATCCCGCCCGCCGCGCGCCGCGCGGTGCGCCAGGTCGGCGTGATCGGCGAGGACGAAGGCGGCTTCGCGGCCGGCCTGCTCGATCAGCAGCCGGCCTCCCTGATCCGTGCTGCGCTCGCCGCCAACCGCGGTCCGCTCGTCTCGCGCTGGGGCCACATCCTGCTGCGCCGCGCGCTCGCCAGCCGGATGGACGCGCCGCAGGGCATGAACCCGGTCGATTTCGCCGCGTTGCGCGCCGCGCTGCTCAACCGGATGGGCGAAGGCCAGACGGCGCGGGCGCTGGTGCAGGACGTCGATTCGGCCAACTACGACACCGCGCTCGCCTCGGCCGCGTTCGACGCCTACCTCGCGACCGGCGACGTGCTCGGGATGTGTCCGGTGGCGCAGCTCAAGAGCACGCTGCGCGACGACGCCGAATGGAACATGACGCGCTGGATCTGCGCGTCGTACTCGGGCGACGGCCGCGAGGCCGAACGCCAGCTGCAGCGCATGCTGTACTACGGCGAGGCGCCCCGGATCGACGCGCTGCTCGCGCAGCGCTTCGCCGGCGCCGCGGGCGAAGGGCGCCGCGAGGTGACGATCGAATGGAACGGGGTCGAGGAGCTGACCCCGTGGCGCTCCGCGCTGTCGCGCGCGCTCGGGGTCGATCTGCCCCAGGACCTGCGTGGCGATGCCGGCGCGCGCTACGATTTTGCCGACGTGCTGACCCCGGCGGTTCCGCTGCCCGCCCGCGTCGCGGCCGCGGACCGGGCCGGCGCGCGGGGCGTGCTGTCGTC
>DATDLP010000130.1:0-7706 GCA_036519255.1 Croceibacterium sp. | reverse complement strand
AACATCCCGCGGTCGATGCTGCCCGAGCGCAGCGTGGCGATCTCGTCGTTGCTCGGCCAGATGTCCTTGAGGAACACCGGCGCGCCGTCGCTGCCGGTGCCGATCGGAGTGTCGACGATGTCCTCGGTGACCGTGCCCTTGAGCGCGTAGGCGACCACCAGCGGCGGGCTGGCGAGGAAGTTGGCGCGCACGTCGGGGCTGACCCGGCCCTCGAAGTTGCGGTTGCCCGAGAGCACCGAGGCGGCGACGATGTCGTTGCCGTTGATCGCCTTGCTGATCGGCTCGGCGAGCGGGCCCGAGTTGCCGATGCAGGTGGTGCAGCCGTAGCCGACGAGGTCGAAGCCGAGCGCGTCGAGGTGTGTCTGCAGGCCGGCCTTGATCAGGTAGTCGGTCACCACCTGCGATCCCGGCGCGAGGCTGGTCTTGACCCACGGCTTGGGCTTGAGGCCCTTCTCGTTGGCCTTCTTGGCGACCAACCCGGCGGCGATCAGCACGTCGGGGTTCGAGGTGTTGGTACAGCTGGTGATCGCGGCGATCACGACGTCGCCGTCGCCGATGTCGTGCTCGGCACCGTCGACCTTGCAGCGCTTGGGACTGGACTTGCCGTAGAGGCTCTTGAGCTCGCCGTTGAACAGGTCGTCGACGTCGGGCAGCGCGACCTTGTCCTGCGGGCGCTTCGGGCCGGCGAGCGAGGGCACCACGCTGGCGAGATCGAGCTCGAGCGTGTCCGTGAACACCGGATCGGGTGCGGAGGGATCGAGCCAGAAGCCCTGCTCTTTGGCATAGGCCTCGACCAGCGCGATCTGCGCCTCTTCGCGGCCGGTCAGGCGCAGGTAGTCGAGCGTCTTGTCGTCGATGCCGAAGAAGCCACACGTCGCGCCGTACTCGGGCGCCATGTTGGCCAGCGTCGCACGATCGGCGAGGCTCAGCGAGGCGAGGCCCGGGCCGAAGTATTCGACGAACCGTCCGACCACGCCGCGCGCGCGCAGCATCTGGGTGCAGGTGAGCACGAGGTCGGTCGCGGTGACGCCTTCGCCCAGCTGCCCGGTCAGCTTGAAGCCGACCACTTCGGGGATCAGCATCGACACCGGCTGGCCGAGCATCGCCGCCTCGGCCTCGATCCCGCCGACGCCCCAGCCGAGCACGCCGAGCCCGTTGATCATCGTCGTGTGGCTGTCGGTGCCGACGCAGGTGTCGGGATAGGCCACCGCGTTGCCGTCCTGATCCTCGCTGACCCACACGCACTGGGCGATGTGCTCGAGGTTGACCTGGTGGCAGATGCCGGTGCCCGGGGGCACGGCCTTGAAGTTGGCGAGGCTCTTCGAGCCCCACTTGAGGAAGTCGTAGCGTTCGAGGTTGCGCTGGTACTCGAGCTCGACGTTCTTCTCGAACGCCTTGGGGTGGCCGAACTCGTCGACCATCACCGAGTGGTCGATCACCAGGTGCACCGGCACCAGCGGGTTGATCTTGCTGGTGTCGCCGCCGAGCCTGGCGATCGCGTCGCGCATCGCCGCGAGGTCGACCACGCACGGCACGCCGGTGAAGTCCTGCAGCAGCACGCGCGCCGGGCGGTACTGGATCTCCTTGCCGGTCGTCGGGTCCTTCTGCCAGTCGGCGATCGCCTGGATGTCGCCGACCGAGACAGTGAAGCCGGCATCCTCGAACCGCAGCAGGTTCTCGAGCAGCACCTTCATCGAGAACGGCAGGCGGCTGACGTCGCCGATCTTCTCCGCCGCCTTGGCCAGCGAGTAGTAGGCGAAGGTCTTGCCGCCGACGGTCATCGTGGCGCGGGTATCGAGCGAGTTCTTGCCGACCTGGGTCATGGGCGAGCGGCCTCCTAGTGTGCTGGACCAGCCGCGCGGGTGGGGCCGGATTTTGCGGTGGCGCTTGCGCGTTCGCAGGCGCAAGGTCAAGGTGAACCAAGGCAGGAAAAACTACGCATGGCCCTAGGGCATTCAGGCAGGCCGAACGAGCCGCTCTACGTGGTGCCGATGGCGCTTGCGCTGGTGCTGGCGGCGTTCCTCGGCGCGGCGCTCGGGCTGGTCTGGCAGTCGGCGGGGTTCGGCGAGGAAGAAGAGGTCGCGCCTGTCGCAGAGAGTTAACCCTTTTCGAATTTTCAATTGACGTCTTGTGCCAAATAGGTTATCAGAGTGAATCGCAAGGTTCTGCTCGGCATGCCGCTCGCGTCTCCGCCTCCCTTCCTCTGTCTCCGCGCGCCGGTTGCGGCCGGGCGTGCGACGCGCAGGCGTCTCGTCTTCGCAGGCGAGACGGGACACCCCATGGCCATTGCGAACATTGGGACCATTCGCGCAGAGTCTGGCGCGTTGCCGGCGATCGGCGGATCAGGCGGCGGTCTGCTCGGGCCGCTTCCTCGGCGCGGCGATCCAGCAGGCGCCGACGATCAGCCCGGCTCCGAGCAGCACCGGCCAGGTGAGCGCCTCGGCGAAGTACACCCAGCCGAACAGCGCGGCCCACAGGAACCCCGAGTATTCGAGCGGCACCAGCGCCTGCGCCTCGGCCCGGGCATAGGACCACGCGAGCAGCAGCACCGCGGCCAGCGCGAGCACCGCGGCGCTGCCGATCGCGGGCCAGACCGCGCGCTCGGGCAGCGTGAACGCGAGCGGCGCGAACAGCAGCAGCACGAGCGCGACGATGCCGGTCTGGAAGGTGGCGACCTCGAGTGGGCGCGCGGCGAGCGCCTGCTGACGCTGGAGCACGAGGTTCCACGCATAGAGCAGCGAGGACACGAGCACCGAGCCGGTGCCCCACGCCGCTTCCTCGGTCCAGCCGCCGGTGCCGGCGCGCCCGAACGCGATGACCGCAACCCCGGCGAGGCCCGCGAGCGACGCCCAGATCGCCCCGGCATGCACCTCCTCGCCGAGCAGCACCGCGGCGAGATACAGCGCAATGAGCGGCGCGACGAACGACAGCGCGATGCCCTCGGCGAGCGGAATGCGCGCGATGCCCCAGAAGAACGTGAAGGCCATCGCCGCCGCGACCACCCCGCGCACGCAATGCACGCGCATCGCCGCGCGGGCCGGCCACGCGCTTCGGGTCGCCAGCCACACCGGCGCAACCAGCGCGAGCCCGAACACGTTGCGCAGCAGCAGCGCGCTGTACGCGCCGGCCGCGAGCGACGCGCCCTTCATCAGCGCGTCCATCAGCGAGAACAGCCCCACCGCTGCAAGCGTCACGGCAAACGGGAGCAGCGGATGGTCGCGCGTCATCGGCCCGCTGTAGGCCAGCCGTTGCGGGCAATCCACGCCCCGGCCGGATTCAGCCCCCAGTCAGGCGCACGGCTTGAAAGCGGGGCTTGAAATGGGCAGAAACCGGCGCATGTGGCCCGGTACGGTTGCCCGCGTTGCCGGGCGACGCATGGGACACGGGGCTAGCATACGATGACGATTTCGCTGCGAATGACCTTGCTGGCCGGCCTCGCCGCGACGCTGGCCCTGCCCGCCGTCGCGCAGGGGCTCGAGCCGCAGTCGGTGCTCGAGGAGGATGCGGCCGAGGTCACCTCGGTGCCCGATGGGCAGGAGCTGACGCTGCCGCCCGCGCCGGTCTATCCCGCGGTCATGCAATGGCCGGTGGAGCGCGCGCGCCTGTTGCTCGACGTGGTCGAGGGGATCGATGCCGAAGGGCTTGTGCCGGGCGACTACCTCCCGGGCGAATTGCGCGCGGCGATCGATGCCGGCCCCGGGCCGGAGCTCGACGAGGCGGCGAGCCGCACGTTCACCTGGCTGGTTGAGGACTTGCGTGACGGGCGCACCCCGATGGAGGCGCGCCGGCAGTGGTTCGTGGTCGATCCCGACGCCGACGTCACGCCGACCGGCCGGCTCATGACCGAAGCGCTGGCCACCGGCGACGTGGTCGGCAAGCTGGCCTCGGTGCTGCCGACCCATCCGGACTACGCCGCGCTCAAGGCCGAGCTGGCCGACACGCCGGCGTCCGAGCTCCGCCGCCGCGCGCTGATCCGCGCCAACATGGATCGCTGGCGGTGGCTGCAGCGCGACCTCGGCGGGCAGTACCTGCTGACCAACGTGCCCGAGTACCAGCTGCGGCTGACGGTCAACAACCAGATCGTCCGCACCTACCGCACGATCGTCGGCAAACCGGGGCGCACCGCCACCCCGCAGCTGGCCGAGACTGTCGAAGGGGTGATCTTCAACCCGACCTGGACCGTCCCGCAGTCGATCGTGAAGGGCGAAGGGCTCGGTGCGCGCGTGCTCGGCAATCCGGGGTGGGCGCGCGCCAACGGCTATACCGCGACCCGCGGGGCCAACGGCTACGTCAGCGTGGTGCAGGGGCCGGGCCCGGGCAACTCGCTCGGCCGGATGAAGCTCGACATGCCCAACCCGCACGCGATCTTCCTGCACGACACGCCCAGCCGCAACCTGTTCGCCAACGAGAACCGCGCGCTGAGCCACGGCTGCGTGCGCACCGAGCGCGCGCTCGAGCTGGCGATGACCATCGCCATCCTCGGCCAGGGTGCCTCGCGCGACGAGGCCGTGGCGATCTCGACCTCGGGCGAATACACCCGCGTGCCGGTCAAGAAGTCGATGCCGGTCTACATCACCTACTTCACGATGGCCCGCGACATCGACGGCGCGCTGCAGACCTTCAACGACATCTACGGCCGCGACGCGCCGGTGCTGGCGAGCTTCAACGCGCCGCGCGTGGGCAACCGCTCGCGCGTGACCAACGAGGAAGTCATCGAGATCCAGGACGACCTGCAGACCTCGTAGGTCAGCGCGTATCGTCAGGCGAGATTGAGCCGATCGGCGTAAAGCAGGCGCCCGCCCGAAAGCTGGGCCAGGGCTTCGAGAAAGTCGTCGGGCGAGAACGCGAAGCAGCCGTTCGAGCGGCCGAGCCGGCCCCAGCGGTCGAGGTGCGCCTGCGTGGCGTATTCGGCCGAGTGCATCACGATCGCGCGGTCGAACGCCAGCGAGTTGTCCGGATCGAGCCCCTCGAGCCGCACCGAGGTGCCGTACTTGCCGGTGTACCATTCCCAGCTGATGTACGCGCCGCGGCTCGTGGCGTTCGAGCCCGGCGTGTTCGAGAACCACTTGAGCCAGCCGTCGTGCTCGGGATCGGACCCGGTGCCGTGCGCCACGCGGAACGACCGCACGGTACCGTTCTCGAGGTTGGCGAAGTGGAACCGCGGCACCGCTGAATGCGCGCCGAAGTCCACTATTCCGGCGATATCGCGCCGCCATAGCACGTCACCGGCCCGAGCGACTTCGCGGCGGGCGATCTCGAGGATGCGCGTCGACCTGGCGTCGAGGCCGCTCGGCTGCGCGGCAAGGCGCGCGGGAAGCGCCAGCGAACCGGCGGCAGCAGCTGCCGCCGCGATGAACCGTCTCCTGTCCACGATTGCCATCATGCCTCCTTCAGGCCGATCCTGTCCAGCCATCGGCTGAACACGGGCGGTGATCCGTGCATCTCAGTCGCCGAGCACCATCTCGTCGCCCGTCATCTCCACACGCTTCATCTGCGACAGGAACGACTGGCCGAGCAGTGAGACCTCGAGGCCCTCGGGCACCACGATCGCCTTCACTCGGCGCGCCTCGAGATCGCCGACCTGCACGTTCTCGAGCATGACCGGCACGCCGTAGACATCGCCGCTGGCGCCGCGGGCCACCGGGCGAACGTCGCTCTCGCGCCAGTCGACTCCCATCATCGATGCGTCCTGTCCCGTCAGCGCGACCACGGTGGCGCCGGTGTCGACCAGCATCAGCGCGCTGCCGGAATCGATCGACACCTCGGCGTAGAAATGGCCGTTGCCGGCCCGCTCGAGCGTGACGTCGGCGCGATGCCACCTCTCGCGCTCGGCCTCGGCCGGCCGCGCGGCGGGCTCTGGAGCGGACGCGGCCGGGCTCTCCGCCCCGGCAGGGGCGGGCTGGGCGAGATCGGGCGCGAACCAGCCGAACAGCCCGCCCGCGGCCACGATCACAAGGAGCGGCGTCGCTCTCATGCCGGCAGAGTAGAGCGCGGGGCTTAAGCCGCGGTAAAGGGCTCGCAGGCCAGCGCTGCCAGCGCCGGGCCGTCCACGCGCATCACCGTCCACTCGTCCATCGGCCGCGCGCCGAGCGAGCGGTAGAAGCCGATCGAGGGCTCGTTCCAGTCGAGCACCCACCACTCGAGCCGGGCGCAGCCGCGCTCGACCGCGAGCCGCGCGAGCTCAGCGAGCAGCGCCTTGCCGAGGCCTTTGCCGCGCGCGTCGGGTCGCACGAACAGGTCCTCGAGGTAGATTCCCGGGCGTCCCTCGAAGGTCGAGAAGTTGTGAAAGAACAGTGCGAAGCCCTGCGGCTCGCCATCGACCTCGCCGATCAGCACCTCGGCATAAGGCCGTGGTCCGAACAGCTTCTCGCCGAGCACCGCTTCTTCGAAGCGGACCTCGTGGCCGAGCTTCTCGTATTCGGCCAGCGCGCGGATCAGCTCGGCGATCAGCGGCAGGTCGGTCGGGGTCGCCGGCCGAATCGCAAGGGTCACTCGCGCCTGCCGTCTTTGGCGCCGATCTGGATCAGCCGGCCAACCTCGAGCTCGTCGATCCGCAGCTTGCGGAAGTGCGCCTTGCCGACCTTGAGCCGCCCGATCGCGAGCGCGCCGACGGCGATCGCTCCGAGCGCCAAAGCGCCGAGCGCGAGCGAGCCGAGCGCGGCGGTCCCGGTCGCGGCAGCGCCCGTCGCCGTCGCGCCAGTGGCAACGCTCTTGCGCGAGAGCGAAGGCTCGTGCCGGCCCTCTTCGGCGATGGCTTCGGCCGGCTCGGTCATGCTGCCTTGGTGTCCCTGCTGGCGCTTTCGCCGGCCTCGATCTCGGCCGCCTTCTGCTCGACCAGCGCGACGATGTGGTCGAGCATGTCCGCGTCCTGCACTGTGTGGTCGGTCACGCCCGAGAGGTAGACCATGTGCTTGCCCGCGCCGCCGCCGGTCAGGCCGATGTCGGTCTCGCGCGCCTCGCCGGGGCCGTTGACCACGCAGCCGAGCACCGAGAGCGACAGCGGGGTCTTGATGTGGCTCAGCCGATCCTCGAGCGCCTGCACGGTGCGGATCACGTCGAAGCCCTGGCGCGCGCAGCTCGGGCACGAGACCACGCGCACACCGCGGGTGCGCAAGCCGAGCGCCTTGAGGATCTCGAACCCGACGCGCACCTCCTGCTCGGGCTCGGCCGAGAGCGAGACGCGGATCGTGTCACCGATCCCGGCCCACAGCAGGTTGCCCATGCCGATCGACGACTTGACCGTGCCGCCGATCAGTCCGCCGGCCTCGGTGATGCCGAGGTGCAGCGGGCAGTCGACAGCGTCGGCGAGCTGCATGTAGGCGGCGACCGCGAGGAACACGTCGCTCGCCTTCACCGCCACCTTGTACTCGTGGAAGTCGTGGTCCTGCAGCAGCTTGATGTGGTCGAGCGCGCTTTCGACCAGCGCCTCGGGGCACGGCTCGGCGTACTTCTCGAGCAAGTCCTTCTCGAGGCTGCCGGCGTTGACGCCGATGCGGATCGCGCAGCCGTTGGCCTTGGCCGCGCGGACCACCTCGGCGACGCGCTCGCCCGAGCCGATGTTGCCCGGGTTGATGCGCAGGCACGCGGCGCCGGCGTCGGCCGCCTCGAGCGCGCGTTTGTAGTGGAAGTGGATGTCGGCGATGATCGGGATGCGCGACGCGCGGACGATCTTGCCGAGCGCGGCGGTGCTGTCCTGGTCGGGGCAC
>DATDLP010000129.1:0-2134 GCA_036519255.1 Croceibacterium sp. | reverse complement strand
GGACGTGAGACGCGTCGTGGATCGGCAAACGACGCCTGCCGCTCGAATCGATGTATGCAAAGGCGCTGTCGGGAAGCTGCGCACGCTCCTTCGCGCGAAGCGGTGGCATGCCCGCATGATCGCAAGACCGACGCGCGGAAGGCCGACGGATGGGCCACGGCTCGTCAGGCTCGCCGGGCCATCTCAAACTTCCAGTCGCGACTCCTCGAGGTCGAGCTCGCGTTCGATGCGGTGCATCACGTCGTTGGAGATCTCGCCGCCGTTGCGCAGCTCGACCACCGCTCGCCGCTGGACAAGGTAGAGCTCGTGCATCAGCCGTTGATAGGCGAGCGAGCGGTCCTCGATGCCGTCCTGGTCCTCGATCTTCCCGGCCCTTACCTTGACGCGCCGTTGGCGGAACTCGTAGAGACCGCGGACGCGCTCGATCGTTTCGTCGCGGGCCCAGTCCTCCAGTGCCAGCTCGTCGAGCCGATCGAGCGCGGCGCGCGAGGCGGCGAATCGCGCCCGCATCTCCTCGTTCGCCTCCTCGGCACCATCCTCCTGGACCCCAAGGCGCCGGATCAGATACGGCAATGTCAGCCCCTGGCCGACCACCGTCACGAGGATCAGCGCGAAGGTGATGAAGAGGATCAGGTCCCGCTCGGGAATCGGGATGCCGGCCTCGGTGGCGCGCGGCACCGCCAGCGCCGCAGCTAGCGAAACCGCTCCGCGCATCCCCGCCCAGCCGGACACGATGCGCTCGCGCGCGCCCGAGCGCCGCGCGCGCTGCGAGGGCCGCCGGTCGAGCGCGCGGATCAGGTAGGGCGCCGTGAACACGAAGACGAACCGGGTGGCGATCACGGCGGCGCAGATCAGCGCCGCGTAGCCGATGAGCTCGCCGGTCGTATAGGCGTCGAGACCCTCGGCTATCACCGGCAGCTGTAGCCCGATCAGGATGAACAGCGTGGCGTTGAGCAGGAAGATGAGGATCTCCCAGACCGCGGTGCTCTGCAGACGTGTCTGCGGCGTGATCAACTCGGGGGCGCGCCACCCGAGGTACACGCCGGCGGTTACCGCGGCCAGCACGCCCGACAGGCCGAGCTCGTCGGCCGGAATGAACGCGGCGTAGGCGGTCAGCAGCGAGATCGTGATCTCGGTGGGTGCGTCGTCCAACCGCCGCCGGATCTCCGCGACCACGAAGCCGACCACCAGGCCGATCGCGATCCCGCCCGCGGCCGCCTTCAGGAACTCGAGCCCCGCGTCGAGCGCGGAGAAGCTCCCGCCAACCGCGGCGGCCAGCGCCACCCGATAGGCCACGAGCGCGGTGGCGTCGTTGACGAGGCTCTCACCCTCGATGATGTTCACGAGCCGGCGCGGGGCCCCCAGCTGGCGCATGATCGCGGTGGCTGCAACCGGATCGGTGGGCGAGACGATCGCGCCGAGCGCAAAGGCGAGCGGCCACGAGAGCCCGATGGCCTCGTGTGCGATCACTGCCACGGCCCCGATCGTCATCAGCACCAGCCCTATCGACGCCATCGAGATAGGGCGAAGGTCGGCGCGCAGGGCGCGCAGGTCCGAGAAGAAGGCGGCCGCGTAAAGCAGCGGCGGCAGGAAGATAACCAGCACCAGGTCGGGCTCGAGCTCGATCTCCGGCATGCCAGGCAGCAGCCCCAGCACGAGCCCGCCCAGCACCAGCAGGATCGGATACGGCACCGACAGCCAGCGCGCGGTCGCGTTCAGCCCCGCGACCGAAACGAACAGCGCCGCCAGAACGATCTCGAAGTGCTCCACGACCGAATTGTGGCCTGCCCGCGGCCAATCGCGGCACTCTGGGGTTGTCCTGCAGCAGGCGCAGGAGTCAGCCGTACCGAACCTAGCGCCCGTCCTCAGGCCGCAGGCGGCTCTGCCGTCTGCTTCAGACGCGCACGCTCCCGGGCCGCTCGCACGGCCGCGCCCAGCGTGTCGATGTCGTAAGCCCCCTGGTGCCGTCGCCCGTTGATGAAGAAGCTGGGAGTGCCTGCGACCCCGCTCGTGTCGGCGCTCGCAACGTCCTCTGCCACCCGCTCGGTGTACTCACGGCGGCGCAGGTCGTCCCAAAAGCGCTCAACGTCAAGGCCGAGGTCCGCCGCGTGGCGCCTCAGGTCACGCTGTGTCA
>DATDLP010000128.1:0-9188 GCA_036519255.1 Croceibacterium sp. | reverse complement strand
GAGCCGGACCATGCGTCGATCGATCCCCTCGGCCCAAGCCGGTTACTTGCTGTTCACCATCAGCAGGATCACCACGACGACGATCGCCAGCGCCTGGTACTTGATGCGGGCGAACATCATCTTGTTCTGCCGCAGCTGCATCTCGCGCACCCGGTCGCCGTCGCTTTCGAGATCGAGCTTGGTGCTCTGCAGGAAAGCGACGATGCCGCGCACCAGCGAGATCACGACCCAGATGACCGCGACGATCAGGACGATGACGAGAAGGGTGTTCATGCCGCCCCATCTAGGCCTTCGGACAGCGTAATGCCAGCGGGCAGGCGGCCGTCGCGCAGCGCCTGCGCCAGCGCACGGCCGTCCTCCCCCGCCAGCCGCCGGTCCGCCAACGACGGCGAGCCGCGCCGCTTGGCGAGCTTGCGCCCGTCGGCGTCGAGCAGCAGCGGATGGTGGTGCCACACCGGCACCGGCAGCCCGAGCAGCGCCTGAAGCAACCGGTGGACGTGAGTCGAGGGGAACAGGTCCATCCCGCGCGTGACCAGCGTCACCCCGTCGGTCGCATCGTCGATCGTTGCCGCGAGGTGGTAGCTCGCCGGCGCGTCCTTGCGCAGCAGAACGACGTCGCCAAAGGCCTCGGGCGTGGCGCGCTGCGGGCCTGCGATCTCGTCGGTCCATTCAAGCGGGCCGGTGATTGCTTGCGCCCGGGCGACATCGAGCCGCCACGCACAATCGCCGGTATCGCCCTCGATCGGCGCCCTGCGGCAGGTTCCGGGATAGATCGGCGCGCCATCCGGATCGCTAGCCGTGGCGGCAGCCGCGATCTCGGTGCGCGTGCACCGGCACGGGTAGACCACTCTGAGCATCCGGTGGAGCATCTCGGCGGCGACGTCGTCGTAGACTTCGGTGCGGGTGCTTTGCGCCGGCACCTCGTCCCATTCGAGGCCGAGCCATTCGAGGTCGCGGCGGAACTCGACCGCCAGCTCGGGTCGGGAGCGCGGACCGTCGATGTCCTCGATCCGCAGCACGAACCGCCCGCCGCGCTGCCTTGCCAGGTCGTGCGCGACGATTGCCGAGTAGGCGTGGCCGAGATGCAACGGCCCGTTCGGGCTCGGGGCGAACCGCGTCACTATCATGTCACTTTGAAGCCTTCCGTTCACCCTGAGCTTGTCGAAGCCTGTCCTGAGCGGCTTGCCCGCCAGCCGAAGGGGGGCATGCGAATCGCGGATTTCTCTGTGGATTCACGTTTTGTAACGGGCTTGACGCTTTTCTTCGCAAATGCTCCCCTCGCATCGTATCGGGGAGCTCGCCAGTCGTGTTCAAGGCCGAACTGATCGAACGCGCCACGCACTTCCGAAGCGCGGAAGAGGACCCGCTGCGCAAGCTCGAGAGCTGCCCGGCGCTGGTGCTCAATGCGGACTACACCCCGCTGTCCTACTACCCGCTCAGCCTGTGGCCGTGGCAGACCGCGATAAAGGCGATCTTCCTCGAGCGGGTCGACGTGGTCGCGACTTATGAGCGCATGGTCCACTCGCCCTCGCTCGACATGCAGATCCCGAGCGTCATCGCCCTCCGGCAGTACGTTCGCCCGAGCGAGTTCCCGGCGTTCACGCGCTTCAACGTGTTCCTGCGCGACCATTTCGCCTGCCAGTACTGCGGCAGCCCTCAGCACCTGACCTTCGACCACGTGATGCCGCGCCGGCTCGGCGGCAAGACCACGTGGGAGAACATCCTCACCGCCTGCGCGCCGTGCAACATGAAGAAGGGCGGCCGCACCCCGCAGCAGGCGCACATGCAGCCGCTCGTCCGGCCGATCCGCCCGACCAGCTGGCAGCTGCAGCAGCACGGCAAGAGCTTCCCGCCCAACTACCTGCACGAAACCTGGCGCGACTGGCTCTACTGGGACATCGAGCTCGAGGAGTAAGCCGATCCCCCTCCCGCTTGTAAGAGGGGTTAGGGGTGGGTGTGTGAGGTCTCGCGCAGTGCTTGCGGAACTTGCCCACCCCTGACCCCTCCCGCAAGCGGGAGGGGAGCACGCAGCATTTCCCCTATCCCGCGCCCGCGCCCCGCGTTAGGGCCGTTGCAACCGCAACGGGAACCAGAGGATCGCCTTGGCCGACGAAGAAACCGATCGTTTCACCGCGCGCGAGGCGCTGTTCTACCACGAGACGATCCGCCCCGGTAAGATCGAGATCATCGCCTCGAAGCCGATGGCGACCCAGCGCGACCTCAGCCTCGCCTACTCGCCAGGCGTCGCGGTCCCGGTCAAGGCGATCGCCGAGGACCCGGCCAACGCCGCGAAGTACACCGCGCGCTCGAACCTCGTCGCGGTGATCTCGAACGGCACCGCGATCCTCGGCCTCGGCAACCTCGGTGCGCTCGCCTCGAAGCCGGTGATGGAAGGCAAGGCGGTGCTGTTCAAGCGCTTCGCCGACGTCGATTCGATCGACATCGAGCTCGACACCGAGGATCCCGAGGCATTCGTCAACGCGGTCGCGCTGATGGAGCCGACCTTCGGCGGCATCAACCTCGAGGACATCGCCGCGCCCGAGTGCTTCGTGATCGAGCAGGCCCTGCGCGAGCGCATGAACATCCCGGTCATGCACGACGACCAGCACGGCACCGCGATCATCTCCGCCGCCGGCCTGCTCAACGCCTGCCACCTGACCGGGCGCGAGCTGAAAGACGTCAAGATGGTGGTCAACGGCGCGGGCGCCTCGGCGATCGCCTGCACCGCGCTGATCAAGGCGCTCGGCGTGCGGCACGAGAACGTGCTGATGTGCGACCGCTCGGGCGTGATCTACCACGGCCGCGACAAGGTCGACCAGTGGAAGAGCGCGCACGCGGTCGACACCGACAAGCGCACGCTCGAGGAAGCGCTGGTCGGCGCCGACGTGTTCCTCGGCCTCTCGGCCGCCGGCGCGCTCAAGCCCGAATGGGTCGCGCGGATGGCCGACCAGCCGATCATCTTCGCGATGGCCAATCCCGATCCCGAGATCCGCCCCGAGGACGCCTATGCCGTGCGCCCCGACGCGATCATCGCCACCGGGCGCTCCGACTATCCGAACCAGGTCAACAACGTGCTCGGCTTCCCGTTCATCTTCCGCGGCGCGCTCGACGTGCGCGCGACCGACATCAACGAGGAGATGAAGGTCGCCGCGGCGAAGGCGATCGCCGAGCTCGCGCGCGAGACCGTGCCCGAGGAAGTCGCCGCGGCTTACGGCAAGCATCACCAGTTCGGGCGCGACTACATCATCCCGGCACCGTTCGATCCGCGGCTGATGGAGGTCGTGTCCTCGGCAGTGGCCAAGGCGGCGATGGACAGCGGCGTGGCGCAGGCGCCGATCGCCGACTTCGACGCCTACCGCCACTCGCTCAAGAGCCGGCTCAACCCGACCACCTCGGTGCTCACCACCGCCTACGCCGAAGCCAAGAACAACCCCAAGCGGGTGATCTTCGCCGAGGGCGAAGAGGAAGTCGTGCTGCGCGCGGCGATCCAGTACCGCGACTTCGGCTACGGCACCCCGGTGCTGGTCGGGCGCACCCAGGCGGTGCGCGACAAGCTGGCCGAGCTCGGGGTCGACGATCCGCGCGCGTTCGAGATCGAGAACTCGGTCGATTCGGTGCGCGTGCCGCAGATGTGCGACTACCTCTACGAGCGCCTGCAGCGCCGCGGCTATACCGAGCGCGACGTGCGGCGGATGGTCAACCAGGACCGCAACACCTTCGCCTCGCTGCTGCTCGCGCTCGGCCACGGCGACGCGATGATCTCGGGCCTCACCCGCCCGTTCGCGCAGACCATGCGCGAGGTGAACCGGGTGATCGGTCCCAAGCCGGGCCAGGTGCCGTTCGGCATCCACATGATGATCGGCAAGAACTACACGGTCTTCCTCGCCGACACGACGATCAACGAGCGGCCGAGCGCCGAGGAACTGGCGCACATCGCGCGCGAGACCGCCGCGGTCGCCCGCCGCCTCGGGCACGAACCGCGCGTGGCGTTCCTCAGCTATTCGACCTTCGGCAATCCGTCGGGCAAGTGGCTCGAGAACATCCGCGACGCGGTGCACATCCTCGACGCCGAGGATCCGGGCTTCGAGTACGAGGGCGAGATGGCGCCCGATGCGGCGCTCAATCCGCGGGTGATGGAGCTCTATCCGTTCAGCCGCCTGTCGGCGCCGGCCAACGTGCTGGTCATGCCCGGGCTGCAGTCGGCCAACCTTTCGGCCAAGCTGCTGCGCGAGCTCGCGGGCAACGCCACGATCGGGCCGATGCTGATCGGGATGGAAAAACCGGTCCAGATCGCGCCGATGACCGCGAGCGCGCCCGACGTGCTGACGCTGGCGGTGCTCGCCGCGGCGGGGGTCGTGGGCTGATTTCCCCTCCCGCTTGCGGGAGGGGTCAGGGGTGGGTCAGTCGGGGCGGGTTAGCCGAAAGGCCCACCCCCGGCCCCTCCCGCAAGCGGGAGGGGAAGCTCGGATCTAACCCCAGGCAGCCCACACCCCGTAAGCGCTCGTCGCGGTCAGCACCACACCGACCAGGATCAGCATCTGCTTGGCCGGGAAGTGCTTGGCCGCCCATGCGCCGAGCGGCGCGGCCAGCAGGCCGCCGATCAGCAGCCCGAGCGTCGCGCCGGCCAGGTCGGCCACGCCGAGGTGGTAGATGAACGAGGCCGAGATCGTCAGCGTGAGGAAGAATTCGACCGCGCTGACCGTGCCGACCACCTTGCGCGGATCGGCGCCCTGGATCAGCAGGTTCGAGGTCACCACCGGGCCCCAGCCGCCGCCGCCGGCCGCGTCGAGGAACCCGCCGACCAGCCCGAGCGGGGCGACCATCTTCGCTTCCTTGAGCTTGGGCGGATACATCAGCCCGCGCACCAGCAGGTAGAGCCCGATCCCGGTCAGGTACATCAGCACGAACGGCTTCACGATCGCTGCGTCGATGTTCGACAGCAGGTAGGCGCCGGCGAATCCGCCGATCACTCCCGGTATCACCAGCCGGAAGAACAGGCGCTTGTCGATGTTACGGTGAAGCAGGTGGCTGATCCCGGAGACGCCGGTGGTGAAGCATTCGACCACGTGCACGCGCTGCGAGGCGAGCGCCGGCGGCACGCCGAGCACCCCGACGAGCAGCGTGCTCGAGATCACTCCGAACGCCATCCCCAGCGCGCCGTCGACCAGCTGGGCGGCGAATCCAACGGCGATGAAGGGGAGCAGGGCGGCCAAATCGAACTCGCCGAAGTGCATGCAAGACTCCCCTGAGGTGGCTCGGTTCGGCTATCGGAGCTTTTCTCAACCAAAAAGATAGAGAATCATTCCGAGCCCGAAGCGAGGCTTCTTCCGCGCGATTGCGGCCAATGTGCGGCGGAGGCCGAAGCGGCGCCCGGCCCCGGAAACGCCACGCCTCGGCGCGCCCTAGGGCCCGGGATTGCGCCGCGCGGCGTTGGGCCACCGACGGCAGGGGCACGAGACGACTGAAAGGATGTTGAGATGTCCCGTTCGATTCTCGCTGCAACCGCGGTGGCCGCGGTTGCCTTGGCGATCCCGCAAGTCCCGGCGATGGCCGAGGATTCGTCGATCACGATCCGTGGACCCGGCATGCGCGCCGCCGGTATCCCGGCCGACGGCGTCCACCAGCGCATGGAGCTCGTCGCCGACGTGAAGGTCTACCACGCCGACCTCGATCTGCGCACGGCCTACGGCCGCGACGAGCTCAAGCAGCGCGTCCGTCTCGCGGCCGACCGGGCGTGCGACCGGATCGACGCGATCGATCCGCCCGTGGGCCCCGGCGGCATCGCTTCCGACGCGGGGGATTGCCGCTTTCTCGCGATGCGCAATGCCGAACCCTACATGCAACGCGCGATCTGGGCCGCCGGCTGACGGCCGACCGACACAGGCCCGGCGGTTCTCGCCGTCGGGCCTGATCCGGCAAATGCTCAGCCGAGCTCGTCCTTGCTGAAATACGGGGAGAGGTCGATCAGGTGCCGCTTCGGCCGCGCAGGGTCGACGAACACCCGCAAGTCGCGCCCGGAAAGCCGCGAGTCCGGATCGACCCATATCGCCTCGCTCTTGAAGCTCTGCATCGCCCCCGTCGCAGGGTGCGTCGCCTGGCACACCACGCGCCACGGACTGCGACCGTTCACCGTCACGCTGGTGTCGCGGTAGCAGTCGGTGATCTTGGCCTGCAGCGGCAACCCGCGAGCGCGCAGCTCGGCCGCGATCCGGCGCCCGCGCACCCAGGCAAGCAGCAGGCCGAGCCCGATCGCCGTGAACAGCGCACCCAGGCCGCCGAAGATCGACGGCATGAGAAAGCGGTCGGCGAAGCTGTCGATCACCGCCTCGTCGGGCGCTTGCGGCGTGTAGATCACCTCGACCGCCTCGCCGGTCGAGTAGCTCGGCGGATTGCTGCCGACCCGGCTGGTGAACCGATGTAGTTCTCCCGCAGCGTCGCGGAACTCGACCATGGGCGCGTAAGTGTATCCGCCGTCATCGTCGTTGTCGCGGCTGGCGATCATCTCGATCACCGTGCCCTGCGCGCGCTGGCCTTGCTCGGCAAAGCTTCGGGCCTGCTGGTACGACCAGCCGCCGAGCGCGACGAACACGAGCCCGAGCGCCGCGAACGGACCGCCGATCCAGATCATCGTCCTGCCCATCGGCCGGGAGTGTGCCTCACTTGCGGCGAAAGCGGAAATACCAAACTTCGTGTCCGAGCCGGCGGGCCTTGGCCTCGTAGCGCGTCTCGATCCAGCCGCCCGGGCGCTTCTGCCAGCTCGCGGGCCCTTCCACGAGCCACTCGAACGCGTCGGTGTGGCGGCGCATGACCATCAGCGCGTGGCGCAGGTAGACCGGATGGTCGGTGCCGAAACGGAACTCGCCGCCGGGCCTGAGCTTGGCGGCGAACAGCCCCACCGGACCGTCGTTCATCATCCGCCGCTTGGCGTGGCGCGCCTTGGGCCAGGGATCGGGGTGCAGCAGGTAGAGGAACGACAGCGCGCCGTCGGGCACGCGCGACAGCACCTCGAGCGCATCGCCGTGGTGCAGCCGGATATTGCCGATCGGGGGATGCGCTCCGTTGTCCCCCGACAGGTGGACGAGCGCCTGCGCGACTCCGTTGACGAACGGCTCGCAGCCGATGAAGCCGTGGTCGGGCAGCATGTCGGCCCGGCCCGCCAGATGCTCCCCGCCGCCGAAGCCGATCTCGAAGTGCAGCGGGCAATCCTGCCCGAACAGCCGTTCCGCGGTCACGGGCCCTTCGGCGGGCACCGCGATCTGCGGCAGCAGCGTGTCGACCAGCCCCTGCTGCCCCATGCGCAGCGCCTTGCCCTTCGAGCGACCGTAGAGCCGGTTGAGCGTGGTCGGATCGCCGCTTTTGTGCGCAGTCATGCGGCGGGCCTGTAGGTCGCGGATCGGCCGGGTGCAATTCGCAACCCGGCCAGTCCCTGGCGGCAACCCGCGGCGCTCGTCCCGGATTGCCGGCGGTCTGGCCCATTTTTGTTGCTTAACGGCAGTTGACGGCCACGGCGGGCCAACCCATATGCCCGCCGCTGGCACTCTCCGGATGAGAGTGCCAATTCGTCTCATCAACTGAACATGGAAGAGGTCATCACAATGGCATTCCGTCCGCTGCACGACCGCGTTCTGGTCCGCCGCATCGAAGCCGAGGAAAAGACCGCCGGCGGCATCATCATTCCCGACAGCGCCAAGGAAAAGCCGAGCGAGGGCGAGATCGTCGCCGTCGGTTCGGGCTCGCGCGCCGACGACGGCAAGGTCACCCCGCTCGACGTCTCGGTCGGCGATCGCGTGCTGTTCGGCAAGTGGTCCGGCACCGAGGTCAAGCTCGACGGCGAGGACCTGCTGATCATGAAGGAAAGCGACATCATGGGCATCGTCGGCTGACGATGCCTGCCCCCGCGAAAGCGGGGGTCGCTGAGCCAAGCCTCGCTGACCCATGGTCACTGCGAACATTCGGAACATTCAAATTTGAAAGGTTAGTCAAATGGCTGCCAAGGACGTCAGATTCTCGCGCGACGCGCGCGAGCGCATTCTCAAGGGCGTGGACACGCTCGCCAACGCGGTGAAGGTCACCCTCGGCCCCAAGGGCCGCAACGTGGTGATCGACAAGAGCTTCGGCGCGCCGCGCATCACCAAGGACGGCGTCACCGTCGCCAAGGAGATCGAGCTCAAGGACAAGTTCGAGAACATGGGCGCGCAGATGCTGCGCGAAGTGGCCTCGAAGACCAACGACCAGGCCGGTGACGGCACCACCACCGCCACCGTGCTCGCCCAGGCGATCGTGCGCGAGGGCATGAAGTCGGTCGCTGCCGGCATCAACCCGATGGACCTCAAGCGCGGCATCGACATCGCGGTGACCAAGGTCGTCGAGGACCTCAAGGGTCGCTCGAAGGACGTCGCCGGTTCGCACGAGATCGCCCAGGTCGGCATCATCTCGGCCAACGGCGACCGCGAAGTCGGCGAGAAGATCGCCGAGGCGATGGAGAAGGTCGGCAAGGAAGGCGTGATCACCGTCGAGGAAGCCAAGGGCCTCGAGTTCGAACTCGACGTGGTCGAGGGCATGCAGTTCGACCGCGGCTACCTCTCGCCGTACTTCGTGACCAACGCCGAGAAGATGACCGTCGATCTGGATAACCCGTACATCCTGATCCACGAGAAGAAGCTCTCGAACCTGCAGGCGATGCTGCCGATCCTCGAAGCCGTGGTGCAGTCGGGTCGTCCGCTGCTGATCATCGCCGAGGACATCGAGGGCGAAGCGCTGGCCACCCTCGTGGTCAACAAGCTGCGTGGCGGCCTCAAGGTCGCCGCCGTCAAGGCTCCGGGCTTCGGCGATCGCCGCAAGGCGATGCTGCAGGACATCGCGGTCCTGACCGGCGGCGAGATGATCTCCGAGGATCTCGGCATCAAGCTTGAGAACGTGACCGTAGACATGCTTGGTCATGCCAAGCGCGTGTCGATCACGAAGGATGACACGACTATCGTCGACGGCGCGGGCAAGAAAAAAGACATCGAGTCTCGCATTGCCCAGATTAAGCAGCAGATTGAGGACACGACCTCCGACTACGATCGCGAGAAGCTGCAAGAGCGGCTGGCGAAGATCGTCGGCGGCGTGGCCGTCATCAATGTCGGCGCGGCGACGGAGACCGAGATGAAGGAAAAGAAGGCCCGCGTTGAAGACGCGCTCCACGC